>JARRJW010000130.1:0-13261 GCA_037388785.1 Gammaproteobacteria bacterium | reverse complement strand
CCCCTGGGACAATACCTTTGTCGGAAGGTCTTCCATGCCCCTGAGGCCAATCTGGTCCAGTGCCTGCCAGGCCTGATCGTCAGATACAGCAAAGCCATCAAGCAGGCTGGCTATCTGCAGGTTTTCAACGGCACTCAAGTCATCCTTGATGGCATTTTTATGGCCGATATAGGTTAGATGCCGGGTAAAGTCTTCCTGGAGTTCATCAATGTTTTCACCCAGCCAGAGCACCTCACCATGTACCGGTTTTACCAGGCCACTAAGTGTCCTGAGCAGGGTCGTTTTGCCACTGCCATTATGGCCGTGAAGATGCATCAGTTCACCTGCATTAACGGAAAAGGTTAAGTCGTTAAAGAGACTCAGGTCACCACGAACACATTCAAGAGAAGCTACTTCCAGCATGATTATAATAGGGTTAGGGATTTAGCAGGCTGATCCTAGTGATCATCTCATAATTTACCTTGCTAGAGAAACGAAAAACATTAAATTATTGAATTTTCAGTGAGTTATAGTATTTTAACTGCATATTTTTTTGATATATCCGCATTATGCCCTGCTACTTAAAAACACCTCGAATGATTGCAACTGTGCTGTGCTTGGCATTAACCCTTTCAACTGGCGGCAGCATCGCAGAAGAAGAAAAATATCCTGAAAAAATACTTCCAGAAGAGTTCACACAGGCGATCAAACTGGAACCGGACCTGGAAAATGGCAAACAGCTCTATAAAAAATGTATTGCTTGCCATGGGCCCGAGGGCTGGGGCACGCATTCAGGCACTTACCCACAGATTGCCGGTCAGTTGAAAAGTGTCATTATAAAGCAGTTGGCCGACTTTCGGGCAGGCAACCGTGACAACCCGATTATGCGTGCCTTTTCCTCGCAGCGCGCGCTGGGCGGCCCACAGGAAATTGCCGACGTAGCAGGCTACATTGCCAACCTGCCTATGACCACCGATGTTGACAAAGGCCCGGTATTGCGCGACGACGAAGGAGAAAAGCATTACCAGGAAATGTGTGCAAAATGCCACGGTAAAAAAGGTGAAGGCGATCCGGAAGATCATGGGCCGGCGCTTTACAGCCAGCACTTCAGTTATTTAAAACGACAGTTTGACTGGATAAGAACCGGCCGGCGCCGTAATGCCGATCTCAAAATGTCGCGTCAAATCAGGGACATGTCTTCAAGAAGGGAAATTGATATTCTCAGTTACAGCGCGCAATTACTGCCACCGCCAGAAAAAATAGCATCACCCGGCTGGACTAACCCGGATTTTCCCGGCATTAAAAGACACTCATTACCCAGATAGACTTATTCTTCTTCGAAGAGTTTACGAATCGGAGTCGATCTGGAAGTCGAGCCGAGTTCTTTTGGCGTATGGCCGTCATTGTCTTTAATATTCACATCCGCACCGCGCTCAAGCAAAAGACTGGCAACTTCAACCGAACGCACTTCGATAGCTTCTGAGAGCGCAACCACGCCCAGATTATCCTGGGCATTAATGTCTGCACCATGTTGAAGTAACAGGTTAACCACTGCATCATTACCCCGGCCGGCTGCCCAAATTAATGGCGTTGCACCATCATTTGAGGTTTCATTAACCTTTGCGCCGGCGTCTAACAATACCGTTAGCACTTCTATATCCTTCTGTTCGGCTGCATGCATCAAAGCTGTTTTACCGAGTTTATCCTTCAGATGGATATTTGCGCCGGCTGCAACAAGCTTTTTCACCACATCGAGCCTCGATGCTGCCGCAGCCAGCATCATCGCCGTCTGGCCATCATCGTCTTGATCATTTAGTGGCGCTCCTTTAAATATTAACTGCTCGACCATATCAAGCAGCCCGTATTGCGAGGAAACCATCAATGCATTCCAACCTGAACGTGTTTTTCTGTTCATGTCGGCACCACGTTCAAGCAACAAAGCGGTCATTTCAACTTCGCCCATTTCTGCAGCCAGCGTCAGCGGTGAACATTGCGCTACCGATAGTGCGTTAACATCGGCACCACGTGCTATCAGTATTGATGCCGTAAGAATATTGCCATTCTCGGCAGCATTCATTAATGCAGTGCGGCCGAATGTATTGGCGGCATCGACATCAACCCCCTTGTCCAGCAGCATCTCAACCGTCTCTGCATCATCCACCAGCGCTGACATTCTTAACTGTTTAGCCAAATCTTCATTATCTTCAGCAATAGTCGATGATGTCATGCCAAGTAACAGGGCGGCAGCACATAAAATTGAGAGTTTTCTCATTGCTCAACTCCTGAATAATTATTCAATGTGTGCAAACCAGTTGGGTACCACAACGCTCCAGTGCTGTGGCGCATTATCCTCGTCCCAGTCTTCGGGCTTATCCGGTTCCAGGTGGGCAATGCCTTTATGGCAGTCAATGCAGGTCAGGCCTCTATCCTCAGCAGAACCATGTTTCTTGCGAGCCATTCTTGACTGGCTGTCCAGTGTCATCTGGTCAAATGCATGACAGCTGCGACACTCCCTTGAATTGGATGCCTTCATTTTCTGCCAAACCGCTGTCGCCATTTGCCAACGGTATGCCTCATATTTTTCTTTGGTATCGATGGTGCCAATCACCTCGTGGAAAACATCCTTGGCAGCGACGACCTTCGCCACCATCTTCGGGACGAAAGCCTTGGGTACATGACAGTCCGAGCAGGTCGCTCGAACACCTGAGGTGTTTTGATAGTGAACGGTTTCCTTATATTCCTCCAGATTTATTTTCATGGAGTGACATGAGGTGCAAAATTCCATTTCATTGGTTGCAGACAGACCAACATTAAAGCCGCCAGTAAAAACGATACCGAAAATGAAGATAATCAGACCACTGAATAAACCAATCTTCCTGGCCACAGCCCTGCTCCTTTGATTTTAGAATTAATTATTTTTTCTGAAACTATCATAAAAACCTTAAAAAAATAAAGGCAATTCCGTTACAATCACTTTTATTTGATATTCATGCTTGATGTCATGTCTGAAAAACATACCGTTGTACTGGCCAGTAACAATCAGGGAAAGATCCGGGAGATTAATGCTGTGCTACAGCCTCTGGAACTGAAAGTACTGCCTCAAAAAACATTCACTGATGAAGAAGCGGTGGAAGACGGTCTCAGCTTTGTAGAAAACGCGATAAAAAAAGCCCGTTTTGCCGCCCGCATCAGTGGTTTACCGGCTATCGCTGATGACTCCGGGTTAGAAGTCGATGCATTGGACGGCGCACCGGGCATTTACTCTGCCCGCTATGCCGGAAACAATGCATCGGACCAGGAAAATCTTGAAAAGCTGCTCGCAGATTTAGAAAGCAAATCGGACGCCAGTAGAACTGCACGATTTCAGTGCCTGATGGTCTACGTCCGACATGAAAATGATCCGGTTCCAATTATCTGCCAGGGAACCTGGGAAGGCCGTATCCTCGCCAAACCACAAGGTAACAACGGCTTTGGCTATGACCCGGTGTTTTTTGTACCGGAGGATAATTGCAGTGCTGCCGAGTTATCACCTGAACGCAAGAACCAGTTAAGCCATCGTGGAAAAGCGTTAAAACAACTGGTTAAAGCACTTTCCAAATAGACATATTACTTTTCGCTCAAAAATAAGATCTCTCGTTTTGCTCAAGATGACGAACCAATTATTTTACAAGCCTTGAAATTAAACCTCTTGAAAGCAAGACAAGGCATAAGTCTTTTCAGCACACGCAGTTTAGAATTACTAAACGGGCATGCCGAAAAGGCTTAAAACACCATATTGTGCCAAAAGATTTAATTTCAGCTAGTTGACTTTGAACTGACTGGCCAACTGCTGCAGTTCATCCCCCAACTGAATCAGCGTATTCGTCGCGTTCATCAAGGTCTGGGCATTTTCAGTTGATTCATTCGCCATGTTACTGATGTTAACGATATTACTGTCAACATCGGTTGCTGTCTGGCTTTGCGTTTGTGCAGTTGAAGCAATCTCGGCATTGAGGTTATTAATCGATTCAACCGCTTGAGTAATTGAACGCAGCGTTTCACCCGCCTCAGTAACCGGTGTGACGGCAGCTTCAATCGCTGCGTTTAGCGCAAGCAGGTTGGTCTGTTCGGAAATTGTACGAATCACTTCCAGGACAACGCCAATCTGGTCACTTTTTACCCCGAGGTCATTAACTGCTGCAGATGTCTGGTCCACTTCTGAAGCCACATTTTCAATCGTTTTGATGGTCGACTCCATGATCTCCAGGCCTTTTTGAGCTTCATTATTGGCCATCTGCGCACCTTCGGCTGCCTCAGAGGTATTGGTAACAACATGGGTAGAACCTGATGACAGGTTATTAATGGCTTTTGCCACACCATTAAGTTCATTCTGCTGGGATATCGTCTGTGCCTGGGTCTGTTCCGCAACGACACTGATTTTTGAGGTCGCGTCAACAAGTTCGGCAATATGATTCTGTAACGACTGGACTATGCCACGTAATTTGCCGGTAAATGCATTAAAGGCTTTGGCAAGATCCGCCACCTCGTCTTCACCTTTGACCTTGAGAAGAATCGTCAGGTCACCCTCTCCGGCGGCAATATCCTCCATCTGGCCTCGGACCTGGTTGATCGGTCCGGTAATCGCTTTGACAGTAACCCAGTAAATTCCAATACCCAAAATAATACCCAAAACCAGAACTGTAATGATGGTCTGGGTTCCACGTTCCAGAAGATCAGAAAGTTCGGACCGCTGGTTCTCCACCGATGCATCTATGTTGGCTAGCAACTGCTGGCCAAATTCAATCAGTGAATCAGCAACATTAGAGTACGCTTGTTTGGATTCTTTGAGGCGAATATACAATTCCATGATTTGTTCAAACTGTTTGCCATGAATACCGACCAATTCCCTGACCAAACCACCGTAGCTCTTACCCTGGTATGGGCCGTTTTCAACCAGTTTGCTTCCCATGATTTCGCTTTCTGCGAAAATATCACCGGAAAACTCCAGATCCCCGTAAACCTGCTCGAGCCGCTGAATGGTATCGGCATCTTTAGTATTACTTTTAAAACGGTTCAAAAGGTTTAAACGATTCAATAGCGCCAGGCGTGCTTCACTGGCGGAATTAACAAGATCCCGGTTAGCCTGAACCAGTTCCTCGGCAGCCAGGGTGGCTGCATCGATTTCTTCCTCTTCGGCTACATCTTCAGCATAACTTTCTTCAGAACCTGAAACCTCCGACAACTGTTCGTCTTCCTGTGAAACACCATCTGTTTCAGTGGAATCGGTAACCTCCAAAGCTGCATCGCTTTCGCCAAATTCAGCTTCAACTGGTTCGGCTGCTTCCGATGCATAATGATGCTCAGAGTTAGCTGATTTGTGACGTATGCCTGATTTAATCAGCTTGAGCCTGTTATTTTCAGCAAGATCCTCACCTTCAAACTGCATTTGACTTTCAAGCAACGCCTGGCTGGCTAAACGTTCTATATCGATGATGAAATCCAGCAGTTCAGAGACCGTTTTATCGATGTCTTTTTCAAGTTTGACATAATCATCATGAACCTTGAGCAGACCCTCCGTGGCTTCTGTAAAGCTGGTCATTTTTTTCTGTAAATTACTAATTTCTTCATCACCGACCTGTTGGGCCTCACGGATGCCTTCGAGGGTTTGACGGGCAGTTGCCTCAGCCTGCTGCAAGCGTTTAAGGGTCTTATCGTCACCGCTGCCGGAAAGAATATCCTGAACCGCAATCAACTGGGACTGCACACTCAACATGCCATTATTGGCATTGGTCGTAGTCTGCAGGACGGGGCCGGTAAAATTACTCAGGGAAACAGATAGACTCGAAGACAGGTACAAACCCGCCATACCACAAATGATCAACATAATACCGGCAACAAAAAAACCGCTACCAATTTTCAGTTTAATCGTCCACTTAGGTAGTCTCATACCATTCCCCCAAGGCTATCAATCGAAGAGCTTAAAAGGCAGATTATTTTATGTATTTACTGCCGGATAATTATTTAGCGGCTGTAGAAAAATAATCTTTAAAAGATTCTTGCATGAAGGAACTTAACAAGAACGAACTGAGCGAAGGTATGCCGAACCAGTCTAGTTATAAACCATGCCTGGCAACCAGGTGGCCAATTCCGGCCAGATTGCCAGAATAATAAGCATGGCCAGCTGAATCATTATAAACGGTATCACCCCTCGATAAATCTGCATGGTTTTTACTTTGGGCGGAGCCACTCCACGCAGATAAAACAGGGCGAAACCAAATGGCGGAGTTAGAAAAGAGGTTTGCAGGTTAATGGCTATCATGATGCCAAGCCAAACAGGGTCAAGCCCCATCGCTAGCAAAACCGGACCAATAATCGGAACCACAACAAAAGTAATTTCGATAAAATCGAGCACAAAACCCAGTAAAAACATGACCAGCATCACGACAATCACAGCCCCGGCTGTACCACCTGGCAGTCCGGTTAAAAAGTCTGTAACCACTTCATCACCGCCGAAACCACGGAAAACCAGTGAAAAAATCGAAGCGCCGATGAATATCAAAAACACCATGCTGGTGACAAAGGTGGTTTGCCGCATCACGTATTGCAGGGTTTTCTTGTTCAGCGTGCCCTGAACATATGCCAGAATCAATGCGCCCATAGCACCCACGGAGGCCGCTTCGGTAGGAGTAGCCACACCGCCAAGTATGGCCCCAAGTACCGCAACAATCAGTAATAATGGTGGCGCCAGGTTCTTGAAGACTCTTGCCCAGAGTCGCTGCCGCGAAGCATCATCGCCAGTCCCTATCGCAGGTACTGTCGATGGGCGGTAGACGGCAAGAAAAATCATGTAGCCAATATACATCGCCACTAGCAGCAGTCCGGGTACAAGCGCCCCGATAAAAAGATCTGCAACTGAAACGGTTTTCGGTGACCACACCCCCATGTTTAACTGCGCCTGTTGATAAGCAGAAGAAAGCACGTCGCCGAGTAACACCAAAACAATTGATGGCGGGATAATCTGGCCAAGTGTACCTGATGCACAGATTACGCCTGTGGCAACGGAAGGGTCATAGTTTCGCCTTAACATCGTCGGTAATGACAGCAAGCCCATGGTAACCACAGTGGCACCGACAATACCGGTGCTGGCAGCAAGCAACATACCCACCAGGACGACGGATATCCCCAGCCCACCCCGCAGACTGCCAAACAGCTCTGCCATGGTGTCCAGCAGTCCCTCGGCCACCCGGGACTTTTCCAGCATGACACCCATAAAAACAAACAGCGGAACGGCGATCAGGGTTTCATTGGTCATGATCCCGTAGAGGCGGTTCGGCAATGCCTGCAAAAAAGAAGCATCAAAATAGCCAGTGAGATTGCCGATAAAAGCAAATAACAATGCCGTGCCGCCCAATGAAAATGCAACCGGGTAGCCCAGCATCAGCACAACACAGACCACCAAAAACAGTAATAGCGGCATCAGCTCAGTCATTCTGTTTCCCTGTCGACTGGTTACCGGTGATAATCAGAATTTGCTCAATCAACATGGCCAACCCCTGTACTATCAACAAGGTTGGCATCAGGATAATCAGGCTTTTCAACAGAAACACACCGGGCAAGCCACCTGCTTCACGCGAGCCTTCATGCACTCGCCAGGCATCCACAACATATTCCCAACCCATCCAGGCAATAAAAATAGACACCGGAAACAACAATAGCAATGTACCGATCAGATCAACCCAGGCCCGGGTCTTCACTGTAAATCGCTGGTAAAAAATATCGACCCGGACATGGCCTTGATGTTTCATCGTATAGGCCGCCCCCAGCATAAAAACAGTCGCATGCATGTAAACCACGGATTCCTGCATAGCTACCCAACCAAGGTCAAACATGTAGCGCAACAGCACGACCGAGAACGTCACCAACATCATCATTAGCGTCAGCCACGCAATAGCCTTGCCGGTCAATTCATTGATAGCATGCAGAGTGTTGTAGAGTTTTTTCATGATTAACCGCGCGGGATATTACTGCAATGACGAGTTCACGCCGCTATCACCACCTGAAAAGAACCCACTGGTTGATGTTGGAGTTACGTGGGTCACTGCTCTGGTACTCAAGTTCCCCATCGCCATCAATATCGTAGTAATAGTATGGTGGCCCCGCATTGGGTACGACGCGTACCATGTAAAGCTGGCCGTTAACCCGATATTCGTAAATACGTTCCTTATCGGTTTCGACAATAGTGACACCCGGCTCAAGCGCCTCACCACTTTGAATTGGCGGCGGCGGTGGTGGCGCATCAACATAGGCCCCTGGAGGCGGCGGTGGCGGTGGAGAAACCGGAGGCTGCGCTACAGCCAGAGATGCCGCCATAATCAGGAAGATACCAAGAACTCTTTTCATCATTTTGTCCTAAACAAATGTTCTAATGATAATAATATTACAACTCCAGCATAATTTCCTCTTCATCAGCTGAAGGCAGTATGCTGCGGGTTTCATAATGGGCAAAAATTGCATCGACTATCTGTTGCGGCTCGTCAATAACCGTTATCAAATCAAGATCATCAGCGCTGATTGTGCCTTCCTCAACCAGGGTAGACTTAAACCACTCGAGCAGGCCTTTCCAGAATTCAGAACCGACAAGGATGATTGGAATTTTGCGCGACTTACCCGTCTGTACCAGGGTAAGAATTTCAGCAAATTCATCCAGGGTGCCAAAGCCACCCGGCAGCACCACGTAGGCCGAGGCGTACTTGACAAACATCACCTTGCGCGCGAAAAAATGCTTAAATGTCAGCGAAATATCCTGGTATGGATTTCCTGTCTGCTCCATTGGCAACTGGATATTCAGGCCGATACTGGGAGACTTGCCAGCGTAGGCCCCCTTGTTGGCGGCCTCCATGATTCCCGGCCCGCCGCCACTGACGACAGCAAAACCACTGTCTGATAACAGCCGGGCGATATCTTCTGCCAGCTTGTAGTATCGATCCTGGGTCGGTGTCCGGGCAGATCCGAAAATACTCACTGATGGCTTGATTTGCGCAAGCGCCTCAAAGCCTTCAACAAACTCAGACATAATTTGAAACATGCGCCAGGATTCACGCTTCATCAGCTCATCGGCATGTGGTTGTGTTTTGCGCTTATGCTGTTGAGTCATTTTTTTATACCTCAGGGAGAGTTGATACGGATAGAATATACCGAAAACACTAAACGATCGATTAGCTCTTAACAAAACTAAACTTATGCCTGACTTAAACCCACGCCAACAGGAAGCCGTAAACTACCTGGATGGGCCACTGCTGGTTTTGGCCGGCGCCGGCTCTGGCAAGACCCGTGTCATTACCAAAAAAATCGTTCACCTGATTGAAAAAGCAGGCATATCCGCTGCGCATATTGCAGCAGTCACCTTCACGAACAAAGCTGCCCGCGAAATGAAAAACCGGGTTAAAAATGAATGTCGTAACACCAGGGTGGATGGCATAAATATTTCCACATTCCATACGCTGGGACTGAATATACTGAGGAAAGAGCACCAGCATGTTGGCCTGAAGGGCCGCTTTACCCTGCTCGACCAGGAAGACAGCCAGGGAGTTATGAAAGAGCTGCTGAAAAAGCAGAAACTCCAGGATGAAACCCAGAACCTGCAGTGGCAGATATCGAGCTGGAAAAATGACCTGGTATCTCCCGAGCAGGCATTGGCAGAAGCACAGGATCAGCGCCAACATGATTATGCCCGGCAGTACCTGGCATACCAGGAAATGCTGCAGGCATATAACGCCGTCGATTTTGATGACCTGCTAAGACTGCCAGTCACGCTATTTAAAAACTGCGCTGACTGTCTTGAAAAATGGCAAAACCGGATTCGCTACCTGCTGGTTGATGAGTACCAGGATACCAACAACGCCCAATATGAACTGGTAAAGCAGCTTGTCGGCGTCAGGCAGGCATTAACTGTAGTTGGAGATGATGATCAGTCCATCTATGCCTGGCGCGGTGCCCGCCCTGAAAACCTGGCACGTCTCAAGGAAGATTTCAGAAACCTGAAAATCATCAAGCTCGAACAGAACTACCGGTCTACCGGCCGTATTCTCAAGGCCGCCAACCACCTTATTCAAAACAACCCTCATGTGTTTGAGAAAAAACTATGGAGCGAACTGGGTGCAGGTGAAATGTTACGCGCCATCAACTGTCGCGATGAAAACGATGAAATCAACCGTGTAGCAACCGAAGTACTGCACCACAGGTTCAACAATGGCAGTGGTTATGGTGATTATGCCATTCTTTATCGTGGCAACCATCAGTCACGAGGTTTCGAAAAAGCGTTACGCCAGCAGAATATTCCCTATTTTCTCAGTGGCGGGCAGTCATTTTTCAACCGCGCCGAAATCAAGGACGTTATGGCTTACCTCAGACTGATAGCCAATCCTGATGACGACACGGCATTTTTAAGAATCATCAATACCCCTCATCGAGGTATTGGCGCAGGCACGCTTCAGAAACTGGCAGGCCATGCCAACCAGCGCAACCTGGCACTTAAGTCGGCCTGCGATGAACTGGCACTTGCAGAGCAGATCAAACCGCATTTACTGGAAAAGATCAGAACCTTTTCCTCAATGATCGACCACTACGCCCGACTGATAGAAGAAACCGACATCAGCACCTGCATTAACCGATTATTATCCGAGATTGATTACCCTGACTGGATCCAGGAACAATCCTCCAGCGACAAGGCCGCGGAAAGGAAACAGGAAAACATTGATGAATTGCTGGAGTGGCTGGACAGACTGCAGAAAGACGAAACCCGCGACGGCTCAGCCACCGGGCTTGTGAATCACATGATGCTGATGGATGTACTGGAACGCCAGGATGAGGAAGCGGGTGAAGACCGGGTAAGCCTGATGACCCTGCACGCAGCCAAGGGTCTGGAATTCCCACACGTTTTTCTGGTTGGCATGGAAGAGGAAATATTACCGCACCATACCAGCATTGAAGAGGACAATATCGAAGAGGAACGTCGCCTCGCGTATGTTGGCATTACCCGGGCCCGACAGACCTTAACCATGACCTATGTCAGCAAGCGTAAACGCTATGGCGAATTGATTCACTGTGAACCCAGCCGTTTTCTGGAAGAGCTGCCCAACCAGGATATTCAATGGATCAGTGGCAGCAACATGAGCCAGGAAGAAAAAAAGGAAAAAGGCAATGCCCACCTGGCGAATATCAGATCAATGCTCGTGGACTAACCTTGTTCTAAAAGTAAAACGGCAGGCTTTTAATCCTGCCGTTTTACTTTAGTTAATGCCCGCTTACTGAGAAGCACCTACGATATAATCAACAGCCGCTGAAATTTCAGCCTCAGTCAACTGCATTTGACCACCTTTAGGAGGCATTGCGCCCTTACCATTGATCGCGCTGTTAATCAGCGCCGCTCTACCGGTAGCAATTCGTGGTCCCCAGGCAACCTTGTCACCCAGTTTTGGAGCACCGGCAGCACCTGTCATATGACAGGCCATACAGGCCATGTTATATACCGCCTGGCCATCCGCAGCGGCAGGAGCTGGCGATGCTGGAGCAGCAGCAACAGCTTCTGGTGCAGCTGGCGCGGGTGCCGCAGGCGTTTCAGCTGCTGCAGGTGCGGGCTCAGGCTGAGCTTCTGCCTGCTGACCTTCTATCGTCACTGTTCCGATAGGTTTTATCCGTTCAAGCACCGCAGAGCGATCCTCTTCCGCCAGTAGCTGAGATGAGACAATCAATTGAGAAGCGATAAAAGTCATTACCAGGGCTTGCTTTAACATAATGCGGTTTTCCTATACATAGACATCAAAAAATTGCGTCGAAGTATAACTAATTTCTAATACACTTTGAACTACCGGGGAATTTCTATCTGCCGGGTGATAGAATCCACTTTTTTTCGCAGGACTTATACCTATGAGTATTGCCGTAATGTTGCACGTAGTCGCCGCTGTTATCTGGGTTGGTGGCATGATTTTCGCTCACGTCTTCTTAAGACCTGTGGCTGCCTCGCAGCTGGAACCACCACAACGACTCAGCCTCTGGGTTGGCGTTTTTGGACGCTTCTTTCCGGTAGTTTGGGCCTGCATTATTATCATTTTGGTTACAGGATACGGCGTCATCGGCATGTATTATCCGGATGGCTTCAAAGGCCTGCCAATGTATATCAACCTGATGATGGGGCTTGGCATTGTCATGATGCTGATATTCTTCCACGTGTTTTTTGCACCTTACAAACGCCTCAAAAAATCGGTTGCCGCCGAAGACTGGCCTGCAGGTGGTAAAGCCCTCACACAGATTCGTCACCTGGTTGGCGTAAACATGATTATCGGTCTGATTACTGTCGCGATTGCAACTGGCGGTAAAACACTTTTTTAATCCAGCGCACTGCACTGGAAATTGATATTCGGTGCAGTGCTTGAATGGATGCTTTCACAATAAAGCTCTGTTAAAGTAGCCGGCTAATTATCCGCCCTTGGCGCAGCTGGATAGCGCGTGCCCCTCCGGAGGGCAAGGTCAGAGGTTCGAATCCTCTAGGGCGGGCCATTTTTCTAACACCTGGCTAAAACCGGGTATTCTTTAATTTCGATATACCTTTGCCACCCCAATCAATTAACGCCATCTTTGTTCAGTATAGATGGACGACAATCAAGACTTTTAACCTAGATACATTCTAAAAACTGGTTTAATTTGATGCCCTGTATGGGCCTCAGCTGTGGCCTTGTCGCATCTGGCATTAATCCATACATTTATCATATTGCTGCCCTGCAACCATAGCAGACCTAGCCAAGGCCTTTATAACCTTTATAAAAGGTGAAAAACATACGACGCTATTGTGACATTTCCTAACTTTAGGCTTTTGTACTAACATTTAGAATCAATTATAAAAACAGGATAAGCCCATGCAATTTCATCTATTTATTTTGCTGGTTATATTTTCGACAAATGCTGCCGCAATTAAATTAATAAAATGTGAAAATAGTGATGGGATAATTGAATATAGTGATTCTCCTTGTCCATCTGGCTCAAAGCAAATATCTGAAACCGTAATCAACTCCAATACAAACCTGACAGTCATGGATGCTCCTTTACCTCGACCTAAAGAAGCGAAGAAAGATAATAAAAAAGATATTGTTGAACAAAGTGATGAAACTGCTAAATGTGAAGAAATCAATGAGAAATTATCTAATGCAGAAAGACAATTTGTCAGCCGCAATTGGATTAATGCATTGCTCATAACTCTCTACACGGTCTCTAACAGTTGAGCCGAGTGATGCAGAGCAAGATACAAAAT
>JARRJW010000129.1:0-5891 GCA_037388785.1 Gammaproteobacteria bacterium | reverse complement strand
AGCATTCAAAGTAGTGTGAGGATAACGACTGAAATAGCTGTCAAGGGACGCGGTGGAAGCCTGGGCAACCGCATTGTTGGTTTTGCTTGGGTTAGTACCGAAGCCATCAAGAATCACGAGCACCACAGGTTTTCTTGGAACTCCTGATATCGTCAACATTTTGCGCGGTACCGGGCATCACGTGAAATCATAGTTACATATTTCAAACAAGAAGCATGCCATACCGGATTTATGCCGGGTTTATGCCTGTTTATCGGCAATAATTGAGAATTACAGCGTTAATCAAAGGCATGTGTGCACCAGCGAAGTGCAAAGCACTATGCATTTGTTAAGTGTTAGTGCAAAAAAAGTTGGGCTGAAATAAAACTTAGAGGCAAATTGCTACTTATCCGGCCCAAAATCAGACTGGGTACCATAAGCCTGAACCTGCTGTTGTTGCTGTGCCTGTTGCTGAGCTTGTTGTTGCTGTATTTGCTGTTGAACCTGCTGTAGTGGCATTTCAGTTTGTTGAGGATTCCACTGCATCGAAGGCAAGCGCTGAAAGACCTGGTTAATTCCATCATTCCAGGCTCTTCTTAAACTTATTAGGTAAGGGTCAGTTTCGTCAAAGGTACAACGGCAATTCAGTTTCATTTCGTTGTGTTTGTAGGTAGACACTTCAAATGGAGGGCCAACGGTAATATTAGAACGGGTTGTCGCATCCAGAGAAACCAGGCACAAACGCGCACCTTCATCAAGATTCAGGTCAGGGCGAACGATTCGATCAAGTCCCGGCTTGCCATATTTACTTTCACCTATTTGCAGGTAAGGCGTCTCAGGTGATGCCGCAATATAGTTACCCTGAGGGTATATCAGCATCAGACCGTGCTCTTCTCCATGAATCTGACCGCCCAGTAACAGCGTTGTTTCACCACTGACGCCAGTTGAATTGAGGGCATTGTTGTGTTCTTGCTGTACTTCCTGACTAAGCTTGCCAAGATACTCGGCCGCCTCAAACAGATAGCGGACATTTGTTAGATTGGGGCCGGCATTGGGATAATCTATATCCCGGCGAATATGATTCATAACCTCCTGCGTCGTAGCCAGGTTACCCGCAGACAAAATCACGAAGATTCTGTCATCGGCCGGCTGGAACACATGCATCTTGCTGTAGCTGGTTACATAATCAACACCAGCATTGGTTCTTGAGTCCGAGGCAAACACCAGGCCTTCATTCAAACGTAATCCAACGCAATAAGTCATGCCTTCCCCTTCACAAATTGTTAAAAGCCTATGCAATGGAAAATGTAAGGAATTTATCCAGAAGTGCTTTTAACTGTTATCGATCTCTGTTAATAATACAGCAAAACCTTGTCGTGCCAAGGACAAAACATGTCAATCCAAGTCGCCATTCATCACCGAACAGAATATCATTTTGACCGGTTTGTGACGCTTTCACCGCACATCATCCGTTTGCGGCCTGCCCCACACACGCGAACACCTATACATCATTATTCTTTAAAAGTTGAACCATCAAACCATTTTTTGAACTGGCAGCAGGATCCATTCGGTAACTTTTTGGCGCGACTGACCTTTCCCGAACAGACTAATAAAATGGTGATTGACGTCAGCGTCATCGCCGAACTGGTTAAAATCAATCCGTTTGACTTTTTTCTCGAAGAAAACGCCAAGCACTACCCTTTTGAATACCCTGCGCAGTTGAAAAAGGAACTGGCTCCTTACTTCGAAATCACTGAAAACGGTAAACTCCTTTCAGAATGGCTGAAGAAACATCAATCAGCTAGAAAACCGGTTGTTGATTTTCTGGTTCAGCTCAATCAGCAACTGGAAAACGACATTGAGTATTCGATTCGCATGGAGCCCGGCGTTCAGACCTGCGAACAGACCCTGGGACGTGGCATCGGTTCTTGTCGCGACAGCGCCTGGCTGTTGGTGCAGATTCTCAGGCACATGGGACTGGCAGCACGCTTTGTTTCCGGCTACCTGGTACAGCTTACCGCTGATGTCAAATCACTGGATGGTCCCTCCGGCCCTGAAAATGACTTTACCGATTTACATGCCTGGGCCGAAGTCTATGCTCCGGGAGCTGGCTGGATCGGCCTTGATCCAACTTCCGGGCTATTTGCCGGAGAAGGCCATATTCCACTGGCCTGCACCGCGGATCCCATCAGTGCCGCCCCGGTTGAGGGAGCCACAGATGAATGTGAAGTGGAATTTGATTTCGTCAACGAAGTAACCCGCATCAAGGAAGATCCGCGTGTCACCAAGCCCTACACTGATGAGCAATGGCAACAGGTCATGCAGCTGGGTACGCAGGTTGATAAAGAACTCAAGCTCAATGATGTGCGTCTTACCATGGGTGGTGAACCCACCTTTGTTTCAATTGATGACATGGATGGTGCCCAGTGGAATACCGAGGCCCTGGGTGAAGACAAGCTACGGCTTGCAGGTAACCTTTTCAGAAAACTATGGGACAAGTTTGCACCCGGTGGCGTCCTGCAGCATGGCCAGGGTAAATGGTATCCGGGCGAACAGTTACCGCGTTGGGCCATGCACTGTTACTGGCGCGACGATGGTGAGCCCATATGGCATGACAAGTCCCTGCTGATTAATCCTGCCTCTCCCGGCAATGCAACGATCGAAAAGGCGAATCAATTTGCCGACTTGCTGGCCAGCCAACTTGACCTCAGTAAAGACAATATTACTGCCGGTTACGAGGATGTATTTTATTACCTTTGGAAAGAAGGCACACTGCCAGTCAACGTCGATGTGCTTAACAATAAGCTTGATGATGCGATTGAGCGAAAACGCCTGGTTAAAATCTTTGAAAAAGGTCTTGATAAAATCACTGGCTTTGCATTGCCGGTTGCCTGGGAACCGGTAAAAAAACGCTGGATCAGTTCTAAATGGCAGTTCAGACGTGAAAACATGTTCCTGGTGCCAGGCGATTCACCCATGGGCTACCGCCTGCCACTGGATTCACTCATCTGGGAAAAACCGCAGAAACGTCAAAAAATCGTAGAAGCTGATCCCTTTGCTGACAAGGAGAAATTACCCGGGCCGGTAAGTAAACGTTATACGCAGTTTTCCCACCCGGAATCCCATGATGAGCATGGATTACAGCACCAGAAAGCAGCAGACGCAAAACTTGAAGAAAGTCTGTTTGTAAGAACTGCGCTATGTATTGAACCGCGTAATGACCATTTACACATTTTCTTACCGCCACTGACTGACCTTAATCATTGGCTGGAATTGCTGCAGGCGATAGAGACGGTTTCAGAAGAGCTCTCACAACCGATTGTCATTGAAGGCTATGAAGCGCCACGCGATGAACGCCTCAAAAGATTTTCCATTACACCAGACCCCGGCGTGATTGAAGTCAACATACACCCTGCCAATGACTGGAACGAACTGGTTGATCATACTGAAATACTTTATGAGGAAGCGCGCCAGTCCAGACTCGGCACAGAAAAATTCATGCTGGACGGCAGACATACCGGTACCGGCGGTGGCAACCATGTCACACTTGGTGGCAGTTCACCAGCCAACAGTCCTATGCTGCGTAAACCCGATGTATTGGGCAGCCTGATCCGATATTGGCAAAACCACCCTTCCCTGTCTTATCTCTTCTCTGGCATGTTCATTGGCCCGACCTCACAGGCACCACGAGTTGATGAAGCCCGTGATGACAGTCTGTATGAACTGGAAATTGCATTGCAAAACCTGCCTGGCGGTGACAGCCACTCACCCTGGGTGATTGACCGGGTACTGCGCAACTTGCTGGCAGACATGACCGGCAACACTCACCGGTCAGAGTTTTGCATCGACAAGCTATATTCACCTGATTCAGCATCCGGCCGACTTGGACTGGTTGAGTTCAGGGGTTTCGAAATGCCACCACACGCCCGCATGTCACTGGTACAAAACCTGTTACTGCGAACGCTGGTAGCGCGTTTCTGGCAAACACCTTATGAAGAAAAAACGGTGCGCTGGGGTACAGAGTTGCACGATCGCTTTATGTTGCCACATTATGTCGAAAGAGATGCACATGATGTGGTTACCGACCTGCAGCGCTGGGGTTATGATTTCGATCATAGCTGGCTGGATCCATTCGTTGAATTTCGTTTCCCACGATATGGTTCAATGCAGATTGGCGATATCGATTTCGAATTACGATTCGCCATTGAACCCTGGAATGTTCTGGGTGAAGAAGTTACCGCGCAGGGTACGGCGAGATTCGTCGACTCATCGGTTGAAAGATTACAGGTACGCGTGCGTGGCATGACTGATTCACGCCATTTTGTTGCATGTAACGGTGAGAGAGTACCCTTGAGGTGCACCGGTGAACGCGGTGATTATGTTGCCGGTGTGCGTTTCAAAGCCTGGAACCCGCCTTCCGGGCTTCACCCTACCATTGGTGTTCAGGCACCGCTGGTATTTGAATTGATCGATGGCTGGAACAAACGCTCCCTGGGTGGCTGTACCTATCATGTCGAGCACCCGGGTGGACTGAATTCAAGTGACTTCCCGATCAATGCATTTGCCGCAGAGTCTCGAAGACTTTCCCGCTTCTGGCAACATGGACACTCACATGGTCTGGTTGATATTCCACCGGCCAGTGCAAACCCTGATCATCCATACACGCTTGATTTACGCTACTCAGATAATAAGATGTAAAACACTATGGCAATAGACCTGACAAAATACCAAACGGAATTTTTTGACGAGATGCTCGCAGCGGCTAACCGTTCCAGGACATTTGCCAAAACCATTGTCCAGCAGCTGCGCAGTATGGACGAAGATGAATTATCACTTCGCCAGGCAGCGGCTGATCTTGCCATTCAGGAAATGGGCATCACTTTCACCGTGTATAACGATGAAGATGGCGCCATGATTGATCGCAGCTGGCCCTTTGATATCGTCCCGCGCATCATTCCCAAGTCAGAGTGGGATTCTATCGAAGCCGGACTGATTCAAAGAGTTAAGGCGCTTAACCTGTTTATTAATGACCTCTACAACGATCAGGAAATCATCAAGGATGGTGTGTTTCCAGAAGAGGTCTTGAAGGATTCGAAGAATTTCCGGCCTCAATGTGTTGGTGTAAAACCGCCCAGCGGTATTTGGGCGCATATCTGCGGCTCTGACCTGGTAAGAGACTCAGATGGCACCATGTATGTGCTTGAAGATAACCTGCGCGTGCCATCGGGTGTGTCTTACATGCTTGAAAACCATTACCCGACCCAGCTTTATGAAATGCTGGCAGGCCTGCAATCGCGGCGCCTAAAACGCCCCGTTGTAGCTGTTTTGACGCCGGGTATTTATAACTCTGCTTATTTTGAACATGCATACCTGGCACAGCAAATGGGGGCTGAACTGGTACAGGGCTCTGATTTGTTCGTTGACAAGGATGACTGCGTTTACATGAAAACCGTTGCCGGCCCACAACGGGTCGATGTGATCTACCGTCGTATCGATGATGAGTTTATGGACCCCGAGGTATTCAACAAGGAATCAATGCTTGGTGTACCCGGCCTGATGAGAGCCTGGAAAGCCGGCAATGTCGGCTTGGCTAACGCCCCTGGCGCCGGTGTCGCCGATGACAAGGTGGTATATGCCTTCGTACCGGAAATTATTCGTTATTACCTGAATGAAGACCCCGGTATTCCAAATGTGCCGACCTATCGTTGCATGTACAAAGATGAAAAGGACTACGTGCTGGATAATCTGGATAAACTGGTGGTCAAACCTGCCAACGAATCAGGTGGATACGGCATGTTGATCGGACCCAATGCCACCTAGGCCGAGCGAAAAACTTTTGCCAAACTGATCACCGACAATCCTCGCAATTATATTGCTCAGCCAACACTGGGTTTTTCAACGGTCCCCACGGT
>JARRJW010000128.1:2935-8277 GCA_037388785.1 Gammaproteobacteria bacterium | reverse complement strand
GAATCGGCCATGTTTCCCATCGCATTCGACACCTCGGTAGATTCATTTTCCTGCTTATGAATCAGGTTGACCGCCTGGCTATTGAGTTGTTTAAGTTCATCGGCGGAAACCGTCATCATGCTGACTGACTGGGCTAACTCGGTAACGGTATTCTGGATTTTTGCAACAAAACCGTTGAAAGACTGGCTAAGCTGGCCGATCTCATCTTTACCGTTTACCTGCAGACGCACGGTTAAGTCGCCCTCCCCTTCAGCAATTTCACGCATACTTTCTGCAGCAGATTTGATCGGTCTGACCACTGCAACCAGGCTGAAAAAGTAAGCTCCGATGGCGATCACCAGGCTGACAAGTGCAACAATCGCTGCAGTTGCCACGGAACTGGCCTTGGCATTGTTGGCGATTGCGATTTCATTCTGCGTACTGGCCCGGGTTTCTTTTTGAATTTTATCGGCAAGATTCATCAGCATATCCGCACTCTGACGGTATTCACTGCGTTTTTGATCAAGTTCGATACTGATTCGTACGCCATCGGCAAACATCTGGCTGTGCTCATCAAAATGCTTCTGCAGAACATCAATATATGAGAGTCCCTTGAACTTACCCTCTTCCATGTATTTACCTTTGAGAATAGGCGACTCTTTCAACTCATCCTTGTAAATTTCAAAATCTGTTAATGCATTTTCAGCCTGTAATTTCAATTCGCTATTTTCATAATTTTCTATCAGGCGGCGATAGATATTCAGACGCGTCATCAGTGCCAGCCTGGAGTCAGCGGTCGCAGCAGTCACTGCCCATTGGGGAGAATCCCTGGTTCCCGTGTCTTCACCTTCAGCCACATCAACATTCCACTCTTCGTTGACTATCAGCTGGCTGGCATAATTTTCAATAACCAGTAGCAGATCAAGCATTTCCTGCGAATTGTTGTTCAAAGCCGAATAGGTCGTCCGATATTTCTTATCCATGTCCAGCAATGCTGCAGTAATACTGTTAAAATCATCAAGCGCTGTCTCGAGGTCTGTCAAATTCTGTTCAGACAACATGCCGGTTTGCTTGATAATTTCGTAAGCCCGGCTGGTCTGTTGCCTGCCTTGCTCCAGTTCATCCTTTGCCTGACTGATTCCAAGCCGAAGGGCTTTTTCAACCGCCATCATTTGCAGTTGCACTCCCTGAATCCCCAAAGAAACTGCATTGCTGGTGGTTTGTACAGGCCCGGTGACGGTATCAAGTGCCTTACCTAACTGCCCGGTAGACAGATAAGAGGCGCCTCCTCCAACCAGTACCAGTAATGCCATGACAAAATAGCTTAAGCCGATTTTCAGTTTGAGCGATAGGTTGATCATATGCTGCCTTATTAATTTTTCTATAGAATATATTTCGACAGGGGTTTGAAAAAGTTAAGTATTTTTATAAAAAAACCTGGCAAACGGTTATGGTCACCCATCATTTTAAGGTTTGATGAGATGAACGAACAGATACTTAAAACAGCTATTATTTCAATACATCGCCCTGATCAGAGATAATGCCCAAAATAGCCAAAAATCCATTTGTTTTCATATATTTAATAATATCCTGGAATGATTTTAGCTATTTCTTATTGACCATAAATCTGTAATACTCCAAAGTCATTATTGTTCAGTTGGTTAAATTATAATTAGGAGAACACCATGGACATTGCGTCTGAAACATTGGAAGACTCAATCACAAAGATTGCTTTGACAGGGCGTTTGGACTTACAGGGTAATCAAGCGATAGAAATGAAACTGACCGCTTTAGCAGCCACCCATAAAGCTGGTGTAATCATTGATATGTCAGGCGTCGAATTTCTTGCTTCAATCGGTATGCGAACACTGATTTCCAATGCCAAAGCCCAGGCTACGCGTGGTGGTGAATTAGTGTTATGTAACCTTCAGCCCCTGGTGAAAGATGTGATTTCCACATCCGGGGTCGATTCGATCATTCAGATCTATGAGGATTGTGACTCTGCGGTTGCTGATTTGAAAGGCAAGGGACTGTAATTTATTCCGCAGGTTTTATCCGAAATGTTTTTTTAAGACGGATAATCATCAGTTATCCACCAGAGGCTTCTCATATGGGTGTTGAACAGCTTCAATTGCTAAACAAACCGGAAGAACTTATCAGGCTCAAAGAATGGCTTAACCGGATTTGTGATTCTCATGAAATATCCGATAAAACCCGTTTTTCCCTGGAACTGGTGCTGGAAGAGGCAGTTACCAACGTTTTCGACTATGCCTTTGATAAAACCGAGGAACATCAATTCTCCCTCGAGCTTAACCTCAGTGAATCGGATATTTCCGTTATCCTTCAGGATAATGGTATCGCCTTTAACCCACTTCAACAGCAGGAACCCGTGCAGGCTAACTCTATCGAGGATGCCAAAATTGGCGGCATGGGTATTCATCTGATTAAAAGCTACACCAAATTAGTTGATTACTTCAGGAAGGAAGGTACCAATAATCTGTTAATGGTTTTAGACAGGTAAATGCAGATCGAAAACACTTCATCACGCGAAAACCTGAAAGCCAGGAAAACCGACCGTCGAAAAAGAACCAGCCGAAAGATTATTTTTCCACTGGAACTGCCTGACGGACGTATCATTGGTGCAGACCGGCGTACCCACCCGGACCGTCGTGCCAACGCCTTTATTTCCAAACAGACGTTATTTCAGGAGGTAACCTGGGATTTTATTGAGTCCCTGCTGCAAATATGTCCACGCAGACACCTTTCTCCTGGTGATATTCTGCTATCCCCAAAAAAACAAAATGAATATCTTTTTCTGATCTGTTCAGGACGCCTGGTTGTTCATCTTGATTCTCCTGATGCTGAAGGCGGCTTTGCGATTAATGCCGGAGAATTCACCGGCGATATGTCTATCATCGATGGTAAATTACCTTCCGCCTATGTCGTTGCCGACCAGAAAACCGAAGTTGTCGCGGTGCATAAGGATGTTTTTTGGGAAAGTGTCACCAAAGATCCGACGGTAGCGCGAAACATGATGGCGATGTTTGTTGACCGCATTCGACATGGCAACGAAGCTGCACTGGAAGCTCTGGAAAGAGAACTGCGCTACGAACATCTTCAGAAAGAACTGCAGGCCGCGCATGACATTCAAAGCAGTATGTTGCCTACCCTGCCTTTACTGAACAAAACCACCAAGATAAAAGCTCACGCCATTATGGAAGCTGCACGGGATGTCGGCGGAGATTTCTTTGATGCACTCGAACTTGATGATAAAAGAATCTATGTCGCTGTTGGCGATGTATCCGGTAAAGGCATGCCAGCTTCACTGTTTATGGTAAAAACCATCACCCTGCTACGTGACAGTGTCTACCGGGGCTTTGAGCTGGCTGAAATCGCCAGTAGCGTTAATAACTCGCTTTGCGAAAATAATGAATCCAACATGTTTACCACGGTGTTTATCGCTATTTTAAATACCGAAACCGGTGAACTTGAATACATCTCCGGCGGCCATAACCCTATCCTTATCGGTAACCAGTCAAATGGCTATGATTATCTTGAAAAGACCCAGGGCATCCTTATGGGTGTCATGCCTGACTTTCTTTTTACCGTGGGCAAAAGAACGATGAAGCCTGGTGAGACGCTGGTGCTTTATACGGATGGCGTGACCGAAGCTGAAAATACTGACCAGGAATTATTTGGTGATGAGCCTTTTCAAAAACTCCTGGGTACACTCCCGGCCGAGGAGCCAGAGAAACTGATCGCATCTGTCAGACAGGTACTGGCAGAACACGCCGGGGAAGCTCCGCAGTCCGATGACATTACGCTGTTAGCGCTGCATTACCTGAATGACAACTGATTAGCGTAAATACGCTAATCAACCAGTTACTTTTCCAACAATTTTTTTACAGTTTCGAGAGTCTCTTCAAGTGTGCCGGCCAGGTTAGGTGAAGTCACATATTGATGATTGACAACAAATGCCGGTACACCACCATCTGCATATTCCCGGGTTAACAGTGCCGCATTCTGCGCCTGCTTTTCGACCGCATCGCTGTTGAAATGCTTCATGAATGTTTCAGAATCAATCTGATGTTGTTTTATAAATGCCAGCAATTTTTCTTCAGATTTTAAACTGTTTTTGTTTTCATGAATCTCGTTAAAAATGACAGCATGCATTTTTTTATCAAGCCCCATGGCCTGCAACGCATAAAAAACCCGTGCCAGGTGCATCCAGCTACCCCGCAGTACTGCAGGTACCTTGACTACCTTGTTATTCAATTGCGCTTCATTCAGCAGGCTTTCCATACGATAGCAGTGTGGGCACCCATACCAGAAAAATTCGATCACCTGCCCTTCAGGCAAATAATCAGGTACGGACGCCGGATCGATCTGACGATAGGATTTATTAACAATTTCAGCGCTGACAGTGCTGATCATCAATAACGATAACAAACCCAGTTTCAAAATCATTTTCAAAATAGTTTTTTTCATTAAAATCCACTCTCCCTTAAAAATATCATCAAGATATGATCCCATGCCCTGCGAATATAACTTTTACTTTCGACTTCAATATGTATTGTACCCTTGATTTTCTTATCCAGCGTATTGATTAACAAATTATCGGGTTTAAATAGCGCCCGATAAACCGCCTGATCGGGTTTAAGTTGCTGATCCTTGCCCTGCACAACCGGGATTTCGCCCTGGTAGACAGACGCCAGCATGGCATGATTTAGTACCTCGGCACTACTATCATCAATTGAAACCAGGCTGACTTCCACAGGCGGCTGGTGCAATAGTGCTGGATAAAAAGTACCTTTTTTTGAGTCTGCAGACAATCGGGAAAGCTGATCTTCATAAAAATAAGCTTCAACCACGAGAGAATCAACAGCCACCAGGTCAGCAACCGGCGTTTTATGGCTGATGTACATCCCGGGGTAAATATCACCTGTCATATCGACAATTTTGCCATCGAACCCCGCTCTCACCTGCATTTTCTCAAGCTGGTTTAACAGGCCGTTCAGGGCACTTTCTGTTTCCAGATAACGTTGTTCGGCGATAACCAGGTCTTCAATTTCATCACTGTTGATTTGTACCTTTTCAAGCAGTTTTCTGTTGATTTCGAGCTGTTTTCGAGACTGGGCAATTTCATGATCAAGGTTTTCCGAAACAACCTCAAACAGGAGTTGGCCCTTGGCCACATACTGATCATTCTGGATATGCAGTTTTTCCAGCCTTCCATCCTCGGCTGAATAAAGTGTCATCTTTTTCTCATACATGGCTACTGATGGCAGGTAAACAACGTTTTGCCAGGGTATCACCAGCAACGCAACCATCCCGGCTAGCAGGAAAGCAACAATGAATGTATT
>JARRJW010000128.1:0-2926 GCA_037388785.1 Gammaproteobacteria bacterium | reverse complement strand
CAGAGCAATCGCAAGAAACAGGAAAAAACGGTATATCCAGGTAGCCCATGCAAAATAAATCAGTGTTTTTTGTGTTTTGGCGCGCAGCTTCTCCGGTGGCGCATGTTTTAAATCAAACAGTAACTCCCTCAGTTTCCATTTTGCCAGCGCAAATGACCTTTCCTGCAAATTAATAATACCCAGATAATCAGAAAACAGATAATACCCATCAAAGCGCATCAATGGATTCAGATTGATCGCCAGCGTCAGTACCCAGGTACTGGTCGCCAACATAAACATGGCACTTTTAAATGCACCATCCCCCGATAGACTCCATGCCAGCGTCGCCAGCGCAGCCAGTAAAATTTCGGCTGACATGCCGGCAATACCGATTTTGAAACGCTTCCTGGCATCATTAAGCTTCCAGGCTTCTGTTGTATCGGTATACAAAACCGGCCACATGACCAGGAAGGCAACACCGATGGTTGGCACTTTCAATCCATAGTGTTTCGCCATGTAGGCATGGCCGAGTTCATGAAAAGATTTCGAAAAAAACAATGCCAGTGCGAAAATCAACAGACCTTCAAGCGAGTAGAAATACTGAAATGTATTTAAAAACTGGTCCCACTGCCTGGATACCAGGAAAAAGCCCAGCAAAACCATTGCAGCCAGCAGATAAAAAAAGCCAGGGCGAAAAATCAGTCTGACAACGGGCAGAGTATTAGTCAGAAACCTGTCTGGTTTGAAAAGCGGAATTTTAAAAAACAGGTAATGTTTCAGTATCTTTGAAGAAAAACTTTTCTGATTTCTCTGGTAGCTATCGTAAAGTTTGTTGATAGCCGATAAATCAGTTGATTTTAAAAGCTGGTGCCTGGCAAGAAACTCCAGAAAAGCCGACACATGGGCAGACGTGATGAACAGACTGGTTTCACTGTTAACCGTTGCAACGATTGCCTCCGGCTTTTTAAGCTTCCATCGGTGCAGGATTTCAAATTCCGGCCAACTGATCTGAAAAAACTGATTTCTGGCAGGATCATGTATGACCCAGCTTTTGGAGCCATCATCAAGTAATTTACCCGGATGCAGCACCAGCTCCTCCCGAAGACCAGGCAAATCGGCGTCACCTTCTAATGCTAGAGCCCTATCCATTGTCTAAGCTTGGTTGCCGGGCGTCTTAACAGGTAATAAAACAATGGCACCTGTTCACCATAAAGCTTGGCAGTTCCCTGCAAACCCAGTCGCGGTTGGTCTTGCCCGGCGTCGATTTGTGCCAATATCCTGAATGCCAGAATGTTATTATCGTTAACAACCGGCGAGTAACTGATGCGTTCGAGTTTTGCGGTTATCGGGTTAATCGGGTCCGTATTTAAAAACAACAAAACCTCGCTGCCGGGCTCGAGATCAATCGCATCGTCGCTGGGTAACCAGATTTCAATCTGCAAATCATTTACCGAGGCCAGTTGCATAACCTTTTCACCGGTCACAACCGGCTTACCTATCCAGTCATTGGCATTGCTAAAAATGACAACGCCATCGCCGGGCGAATAAACCTCGGTCTTCGATAACAGCTTGTTATAGTAGCTGATTTCAGAAGCCTTCTGTTCCATCTTGGCTTTGAGTAAAGTCACGTCACCTTTAACATCGGCATTACCAAAAGATTTTTGCACGGCCTTGAAATGTTCTGCCTGGGCAACATCAAAAGCCTTTTGCGCAATCGCCACCTGGTTCAGCAACTTGGTATCATCTATCTTGAATAGCACTGTGCTATCAGTATGGCTTTACCGGCACCACCGAAGCAGGCGCCAAAACACTCTGGCTGACCGGAATAAACATCACAGCTATCAGAATTAAAAAAGCTATTTGTTTGAATTTTTTTGAATTTATGGTGTGCAGAAATCCTGTTTTTTTCCAGCGCCTGTTCTGCGGCAACAACGCTGACCAGGCGTGAGCATATGACTCCATTAACATCTCGATTAATGAAATTTCCGCCTCATGCCAGGCATCCTTTTTAACAAAACTGACACCACCTAAAAATTGTCCGGCGGCAGTTTTTACAGGACAGAATAAAAGATTGCCATCGACAAACTCGCTGAAGTTATCACGGTCTTTTACATCTATATCATCAGCACTGAAAACAACCGGTCTTTCAATCTCAGAATCAATCTTTGTGTTAATAAACTGACCAAGCCACTGTACAAAAGGCGTACTTGCGTCGATTTGTGAAATTCCGGAGAGTGTTACCAGCCTGAACTGCTGATTATGCCGTAACGACCAGACGGCGGCCTGGCGGTACTTAAAAAGCTTATAGGTTTCATTGGCAATGATAAATTGCAGACGCTGGATATTTTCTGCTGAACGCGCATGCCTTTCCAACTGTATAAAAGTGGTAAGACCATATAGCTGTTTATCACGTTCTGTCATTCTGGCAATGTAAAGATAGCCTGCCCACTCATTCCTGCCAAAAGTCCCGCCTGCTGCTGTTTCAACAGCTTACCTCTGACTGCAATAGTCTGGCTAACCGGGTCTATTCTGGCACCAATTTCCTGAACTGCAGCTTTCACCTTATCACCTGTTTCAGCCACGGAAATATCAAATTCCAATCCCTGTTTGAGCCATTTGGTCCAGTTCGAAGGAACCAGTAAATCAACAGCCAGTGAACTGTCGTCGATAATTTCTATAAGTTCTTCACCCTGGGTGACGGTTTCATAGGCATCTATTTTTCTTGAGACGACACGACCACTGAAAGGCGCTTTTATCGTGCACATTTTAATCTGTGCGGTAATTTCCCTCAGATCAGCCCTGGCCTTGAGTTCCTCGGCCTCGGCCTGGGCAAGTTCCAACTGGGAAATCGAACCGAGCTCTCTTAATTTTTTATGGGATTTCACCGTAACGCTGGCAGCTTTAAGGGTTGCCCTGACCCTATCCCTGGTCGCTTTTTGCACTTCGC
>JARRJW010000127.1:0-6542 GCA_037388785.1 Gammaproteobacteria bacterium | reverse complement strand
TTAAGTGCAATCAATGATCGCCTGGTAGCTTCTCATCTGTATGATTTTCTAAAACATATTGATGCGCCTGAGGTCAGTATTGAACAGCTTAAGCGTATCCATCCTCAAAGTTATATCGATAAGGTATTGGCGAGTGTACCAACTTCAGGTTATGCCTATCTGGATCCGGATACGGTGATCAGTCCGAAGTCTTTTGATGCTGCAAAACATGCAGCCGGAGCAGTTGTTCAGGCAGTGGACATGATTATGGATAAACAGGTGGAGAATGCCTTTTGCGCTGTCCGTCCTCCCGGACATCATGCTGAATCCGAGCGGGCGATGGGGTTTTGTGTTTTCAACAACATTGCTGTCGGAGTTGCCCATGCGCTTGAGCATCATGGCTTGGAAAAAGTCGCAGTGCTGGATTTTGATGTTCACCAGGGCAATGGTACCGAGGAAATTTTTTATAACGATGAGCGCGTAATGTTCTGTTCGACATTCCAGCATCCTTTTTATCCATATACAGCCTTACACAACACATCTCACTTGATAAACGTACCGCTTGAAGCAGGAGCCAGCGGCAAGCTGTTTCGCGAGGCAGTCAACGAATACTGGTTACCTGCACTGAGCAAATTCAAGCCTGAAATGATTTTTGTTTCAGCCGGTTTTGATGCGCATGCTGCGGATGATATGTCAGGCCTGCGCTTTGATGACGCCGATTACCAATGGATTTCAGCATTGATCGTTGAACTGGCTGATAAGTACGCAGAAGGAAGAATTGTTTCAAGCCTCGAAGGTGGCTATGAGCTGCATAGCCTTTCAAGGTGCGTTACATTACATATCAAGACATTGATGGGAGTACATTGAGTTATTCATCGACTAAATCAGCCAGTAGAATATTGTCTTCAATCTGATTGCTGATTTTTACCTTGAGAATCTGATTGCACAAATCATTGCGGGTGGTTTTAACCCTGATGCGTTGAAAGTTGGGTGTGTAACCCGACCAGGTAATTGTGCCATCCATGTTCAATGTCTGGTTGCCTTCGAAAAGCACCTCGGCAGTTTTATTGAACAGCAGCTTCAGGTTGTTGTGTTTCATCTTTTCAGCGACCTGGTGAAGTATGTCGCTGCGCTGACGTTTTGATTCCCGTGAAATAGGGTTTGGCAGGGTTGCCGCCTTGGTACCTTCCCTGGCTGAATAAGCGAAAATATGGACATGGCCGAAGTTCATACGCTCTATAAATGCCAGGCTTTGCTGCCACTCTTCTTCGGTTTCTCCGGGAAATCCAACAATAATATCAGTAGTGATATTAAAATCAGGCTGAACCTGGCGTGCCTTATATAAAAGCTGTTCAAAGTCCGGAGTTTTACAGCGTCGTGCCATGCGTCTTAACACGCTGTCGGCACCGCTTTGTAAAGGCAAGTGCAGATGCGGCATTACCCGCGGATTATCAAATAATTCCCAGAAGTCTTCTGAAAGTTCCCAGGGTTCGAGAGACCCCATGCGAATTCGCTCAACCTTAGTAGATGCAAGAATGGCCTGAACCAGTTCGACCAGGTTGGTGCCCCTGTCCTGGCCATAACCTCCAAGATGGACACCAGTGATGACAACTTCCTTGATATCCTGAGAGACAAGGAAATTAATTTCATTAACGATCTCTTCAATCGAGCGGCTGCTTTCCTGGCCACGTGCCACGGTGACAATGCAGAAAGTGCAACGGTAGCGACAGCCATCCTGAACCTTGATAAAGGCACGCTGACGACCACTGAATAGCAATTGATTACTATCAGCAGTTTCATTTTTCCGGGCAGCTTCAATGCCCAGTTTTTCGTGGATAATTGAAACCAGCTGGTTTTTTTCCATGTTGGGGACTACCAGGTCAACACCTTCGATGGACTTTGTCTCATCAGGTGAAAGCGAAGCATAGCAGCCGCTGATGACAAGCTTGGCATCTGGGTTGTCCCGATGAGATTTGCGCAGTAGTTTTTTAGATTTTTTAACCGCTTCTTCTGTGACTGCACAGGTATTGATGACAATGATATCAGCGTTATCCGGTGTCAGAGTCATATCATGTCCATATTGATGAAACTCCCGTGACCAGGTTTCCAGTTCAGCTTCGTTGAGTCTACAACCTAGTGTTTTTAGATAAATATTCATGAAGTTATTCGGTATCAGAACTATTTGCGAAGGCAGCAAGATTGTTTCCAGAAAGTGTCTGCAGCAGGGAAGCTGCAGTCATACCTATAGGGAAATAATCTCGTCGTCTTTCTTGATAATAAATCTGTTGCCTGAGTTTTATTCAGAAGATTGAGAGGGAGGAGGCACGGGCACAGGAGAGTTCTGATGCATCGTCATGTGCCAGGAACCGGAAGCATTTTTTTGGTAGATATTGGTTGCATAAACTTTCTGTTCAGGCGGTGCAGATGTATTGATCTGTTCCTCGACCAAGTGTACGGCAATGTCATTTGATTCAATCCAATGCAGGTGGCGTACCTGAATTTCAAACGCCCCCTTGGGATTAAGCACTTGTGAAAAAGCCTGGCGAATGGCCGGTAATCCCTTGATGGCGGGAAACATCGGTAACAGACAGACAATTTCATCATTATCGGCCCAGACTGACATCATCATCTCAATGTCATGTTCGTCAAAAGCATCGTAATATGCATCTTCCGCAGCTTGCGGTGTATCGTAATCGGCCATGGTGAAATTCCGTTAAAAAGTGCGTTTGTCCCAGCCCCATAAATGGCGGTCAGGGCTGGAGAATTCTATATAAATCCGGTTGGGGGGAATTTGAAACAGATCCTGAATCAGAAGGCAGAGGTTTTCAGAAAATTCCGTGGTTTTGTCTTCCGGTAATCCGAGGCTTTTGAGTTCCAGAAAGGCCAGGGGCTCATTGGTGCCAGCAAACGACATATTGTCATTCTGTTCGACTATCGTCATAACGTAGCTTTCAGGTTTGCCCAATAGCTCGGCAACAGCCCTGGAAAGCTGCCCGGTGACTTCAGTCGCGGTAAATGAATCGGCTTCAGTGTTGGTAGTAACTTTCAGTAATGGCATACAGGTTATCTATTTGCAGTATTTTTCAATTGCTTCCTGGGCTTTTCGACGTTTCTCTTTTCGACCGGCATCATCTATGGGGTTACCGTCCTCGTCAACCAGTTTTACCCGGCCTTTGGTGTTGAGTGCCTTCAGGTTTTTCTGGGCGACCTGACAGTTTTTCTGGGCGATTTTTTTGTTTTCCGCTTCAATTCTCGCCTTTTTGTCATCCTCGGCTCGCTTGTTTTTCTGTTCCTGGTCACTTGACAGCTGGTTAGCCAGTTTTTCCCGGCTTTCCCCTGCAGTGGAAGGCGGCGGAGGTGGCGGCTTGATAATTTCAGTTTCAAAGCCCGGCTTTGGGCGAAACTGGGTGTAGACCCGCTGGCCATTTTCATCGATATAGCTGTACATTTTGACAGCCGTAACCGATTGACTGACGAGCAAAATAATGGGCAGTAGAATGACAAATCGCATTTTGGGCGTAACCTCCAGGTTATTCCGTGTAAATTATCAGTTTTTTAAAGGCTTGATAAGGTTTTTACTTGACCCGATGAAACAATATTAGTAGTTTCACAAATTCGCGTTTGATTTTTTTAGTTGGTCTGATTTTCTCGGGCCAGGGGTTACTTTTCCGGTTTGTTCGGGTTGGCTTATAGGAGAGTCCAGTGGAACTCAGTGGTGCTGAAATAGTTGTCCAGGCACTTAAAGACGAAGGGGTAAAGCATGTATTTGGTTATCCCGGTGGTGCCGTATTGCATATTTACGATGCGATTTTCCAACAGCAGGACGTGCAACACATTCTTGTCAGGCATGAACAGGGTGCAACCCATGCCGCAGATGGCTATGCGCGTGCAACGGGCAAACCAGGTGTGGCGCTCGTCACTTCCGGGCCGGGAGCAACTAATGCGGTCACCGGCATTGCGACTGCTTTTATGGATTCGATTCCCATGGTTGTCATTACCGGTCAGGTTCCCAAGCCTTTCATCGGTTCGGATGCCTTTCAGGAAGTTGACACCGTGGGTATTACCCGCCCCTGTGTAAAACACAATTTCCTGGTGGAGTCCCTAGATACCCTGGCTGAGACTATAAAAAAAGCTTTTTATATTGCGACAACCGGACGCCCGGGGCCGGTCGTAGTCGATATTCCCAAGGATATAACCGATCCCGGTATTAAAATTGATTACCAGTATCCTGAAACGATTTCCATGCGTTCCTATAACCCGGTTGTCAAAGGTCATCTGGGTCAGATAAAACGTGCTGTTGATCTTATTATGCAAGCCGAAAGGCCCGTAGTGTACACCGGTGGCGGCGTGGTTCTGGCGGATGCTGACAACGAGTTAACTCAACTGGTCAAACTGCTCAATCTGCCAATTACCAATACGCTTATGGGGCTGGGTGCTTATCCTGCCTCTGATAAACAGTTCCTGGGCATGCTCGGCATGCATGGCACCTACGAAGCCAACATGGCCATGCACGAAACCGATGTTCTGATTGCCATCGGTGCCCGTTTTGATGACAGGGTCACCGGTCATATTGAGAAATTCTGTCCCAGTGCAAAGATTATCCATATCGATATTGACCCGGCATCTATCTCGAAGAACGTACGTGTGGATATACCTATTGTTGGTAACGTAAAAATGGTTCTTAATGACTTTTTACGCGTGTTAAATGACAGGGCTGACAAAACCCTGAATATCTCTGAATGGTGGCAACAGATCGACAAATGGCGTGGTATGGACTGCCTGAAATATGACCGCCAAAGTGAAGTCATTAAGCCTCAGTTTGCCGTTGAGACCCTGCATAAAGTCACCAATGGTGATGCATACATTACTTCAGATGTGGGTCAGCACCAGATGTTTGCTGCGCAGTTTTATCCTTTTGACAAGCCGCGACGTTGGATAAACTCCGGTGGCCTCGGCACCATGGGTTTTGGATTGCCGGCAGCCATGGGCGTTAAAATGGCTTTTCCCGACGCCGAGGTCGCATGTGTTACCGGTGAGGCCAGCATCCAGATGTGTATTCAGGAACTGGCGACCTGTAAACAATATGATCTGCCAGTCAAAATAATCCTTTTGAATAACGGCTACATGGGCATGGTCCGCCAGTGGCAGGAATTTTTCTATGATGGTCGTTATTCGCATTCCTATGTTGATGCGTTACCGGATTTCGTCAAGCTGGCGGAAAGTTTTGGTCATGTCGGCATGAAAGTCGAAAAGCCGGGTGATTTGGGCAGCTTTCACCTGCCAGTGAAATGATCTAGCCAGGCGAATTGATCCGATTAAGTGAAATCATCTGATTTGACACAGGAATAAGAAGTTTATGAGACACATTATTTCAATCCTCATGGAAAATGAAGCGGGTGCCTTGTCACGCGTTGCAGGACTGTTTTCAGCCAGGGCCTATAACATCGAATCCTTGACGGTTGCACCAACTGAAGATGATTCATTATCACGCATGACACTGGTGACAAGTGGCAGCGAGGAGATCATTGAGCAGATAACCAAGCAACTGAACAAACTGATCGACGTGGTCAAGGTTCTGGATCTTTCAGACAATGGTCCGATCATTGAACGTGAATACATGTTGATCAAGGTTAAGGCAGAAGGGCATTTACGCGAAGAAAGCAAACGTCTGGCGGATATTTTCCGTGCCAATATCATTGATGTGACTGATTCAAGCTATGTTATTGAGATGGCCGGTCACGCCGACAAGCTGAATGCTTTTATCGACGCTGTTGGCAATGAGCATATTGTTGAGGTGGTAAGGTCTGGAGCATTAGGTATGGCCCGGGGTGCCAAAGGGATTCTGTAGCTCGAACTGCTTTTTATCCTCATGTTGCGTTAATAATTTTTCAAGCTGCTCATTTACTCTTTAGTAAATCACGCACTTCCATCAATTAGCGCCTTGCCTGAGAATAAAAAATTGTCCGCTCTTGTACAGATTAATTGATAAGTCGTGATAACATCACGCGAATTTTTAACAATATTTTTAAGCTGAGTAAAACTATGAGTATCAACGTTTATTACGACAAAGACTGTGACCTGTCCCTGATTAAAAGCAAGAAAGTAACCATTGTTGGTTACGGTTCACAAGGACATGCACATGCCAATAACCTGAAGGATTCCGGCGTCGATGTAACAGTTGCCTTACGTCCCGGTTCCGCCTCTGCGGCCAAGGCTGAAGCAGCTGGTTTGCCGGTAAAAAGTGTTGAGGAATCAGTCAAAGACGCTGATGTTGTCATGGTGCTGACCCCGGATGAATTCCAGTCCCAGCTCTATAAAAACCAGCTTGAGCCTAACCTGAAACAGGGTGCTGCACTGGCATTTGCACATGGTTTTGCCATTCACTATAACCAGATTGTCCCGCGTGAAGATCTGGATGTCATTATGATTGCACCTAAAGCGCCAGGTCATACCGTTCGTAGTGAGTTTGAAAAAGGTGGTGGCATTCCCGACCTGATTGCCATTTTTCAGGATGCCAGTGGCAAGGCCAAAGACCTGGCACTCTCTTACGCTTCCGGTGTTGG
>JARRJW010000126.1:0-6006 GCA_037388785.1 Gammaproteobacteria bacterium | reverse complement strand
CGGTCGTCGCCCGTGAAGCCAGTATTTATGTTGGCGTCACCATGGCGGAATACTACCGGGACCAGGGTTATGACGTGGTCATGGTGGCTGACTCAACCAGCCGCTGGGCTGAAGCCCTCAGGGAAGTGGCCGGGCGCCTTGGCCAAATGCCCGTAGAGGAAGGTTATCCGGCTTATCTGGCATCACGCCTGGCGGCTTTTTATGAGCGCGCTGGCAATGTCAACACCATGGCCCGGCAAAGTAGCGGCTCTGTGACCCTGATCGGTGCAGTATCACCACCAGGCGGCGACTTTTCCGAACCGGTTACCAGCCATACCAAGGAAATCATTCGTACTTTCTGGGCATTATCCAAGCCTCTGGCCGATGCCAGGCACTACCCTGCTGTTTCCTGGACTGAGAGCTTTTCCGATTACCAGACACGTGCACAAAGCTGGTGGGCCGAACACGTCGACCACAAGTGGGGCGAGCAGCGCCAGCACGCCCTGTCACTGTTATCCCAGGCCGATGAGCTGGAGCGTATTGTAAACCTGGTCGGACCTGAAGCACTCTCATCGAGTCAACGCTGGGTGCTTGAAAGCGCCGGTATTCTGAGAGAAGGCCTGCTGCAACAAAGCGCACTGGATGAAATTGACAGCTACTGTTCACCCGCCAAGCAGTTCAAGATGATGGACATCATGTTGAAATTTCATGAAACGGGTAAAGAGCTTATTGAGCTTGGCGCTCCAATTGAACAACTCGCACAGTTACCGGAAAATGGCAAAATCCGTCGTATCAAGTCAGTTTTCAGTAATGACCAGTTATCAGACATGGACAGTTTTGCTGAAGAACTTTTTGAACACCTTGATTGCATGCGTGCCGAATATGCCGGTGCGAAGGAAACCCAGGCATGAAACAGGTCGAATACAAACAAGTGACCTCGGCACGCGGATCGCTGCTGTTTCTTAAAGGCGGTAACAATGCCGCCCTGGGTGAGCGCGTTGCCATCCGCGATAAAGATGGTCTAATAAGAAATGGCCAGGTTATCCGCACTTCAGAAGACATGGTACTGGTGCAGGTATTTGAATCCACCGCCAGTCTTGACCTGGAAAATACCTGGATACGTTACCTTGATCAACCATTTGAACTGCCGCTGTCACCGGATATGCTCGGACGTAATTTCAATGGTATTGGTAAACCGCGTGATAACCGGCCACCGATACTTTCCAGCCTGGTACGCAATGTTAATGGTGCTCCGATCAACCCTGCAGCCAGGGCTTACCCGAAAGAATTTATTCAAACCGGTGTATCCAGTATTGATGGCCTGAACTCACTGGTTCGCGGCCAGAAGCTGCCTGTCTTCTCAGCGTCCGGGTTACCGCATAACCGACTTGCAGCACAGATTGTCAGACAGGCGAAACTGCCGGATGACTCGTCAAACTTTGTGATCGTGTTTGCTGCGATGGGTGTCTCGCACTCGGATGCGCATTTTTTTGAAACCGAGTTTGAATCCAGTGGCGTGTTGAGAAATGTGGTGATGTTTACCAACCTGGCCAATGATCCACCGATGGAAAGACTGATCTTGCCCAGAACGGCTTTAACCGCCGCTGAATACCTCGCTTATGACCTCGATCACCATGTGCTGGTAGTGATTACTGACATGACCAACTATGCCGAAGCCCTGCGTGAAATTGCCACGGAAAAAGGTGATGTACCATCCAGAAAAGGTTACCCGGGTTACCTGTATTCTGACCTGGCTGAAATCTATGAACGTGCCGGACGCGTCAAAGACCGTCATGGTTCTATTACGATGATACCGATACTGTCTATGCCCAGCGATGATATCACTCATCCGATACCGGACCTGACCGGCTATATTACCGAGGGGCAAATCGTGCTTAGCCGCGAATTGCACAGTAAATCAGTGTATCCACCGGTAAATGTTCCACCGTCCCTGTCAAGATTGATGAAAGACGGTGTCGGCAAGGAATTTACCCGGGAAGATCATCCGCACGTTGCCAGCCAGTTATATGCGTCTTATACCCGTGCCCTTGAAGCACGCAACCTGGCTTCCATTATTGGTGCCGAAGAACTATCCCAGCGAGACAGGCGTTTTCTCGAATTTGCCGATGCTTTTGAAAACCGCTTTATCATGCAGGGTGAAGATACCGAACGTAACATTATTGAAACCCTGGATCTGGCCTGGGAGCTTTTATCACTGTTACCACCGGAATCGCTGAGTCGTGTTTCTGAAGCTGAAATTCAGAAATATCACAGTTGGGACGAGACTCGCTGATGCAGGAGCGCCTCAACATACCACCGACAAAATCAGAATTGCTGAATCTGCAGTCGCGCGTTAACTTTTTACATGAAGGATATCGTCTGCTTGAAAGAAAACGCGAACTGCTTACGCGCCTGGTATACGAGCAACTATCTGAATACAAGAAAATGAAATACGATGCACAGGCCAGTTTAAAAAAAGCCTATGACAATTTAAGTATCACCCAAATGCGTATGGGCAGCTCACGTATCCGGCAATTGGCTCTTGGAATGCCTGAAGGTATTGAGGCCAAAATTCTTCCCCGGCGCAACATGGGCGTTCAATACCCATCGATTAATGTAAAAAAACTGCCACTACAGCCTGTGAGTATCCTGGGTACCGATGCCAGCCTGGATGAAACCCGCCTTAGCCTTGCCGAAATGGCTGAGAAAATGGCCAAACTGGCCGAAGTGGAAACGGCTCTGAGACGCCTGCTGGAAGAACAGAGAAAAACCCAGAAGCGCGTTAACGCCCTCAAATATAACATCATTCCCCGCTTTGAAAGAACCATCAAGTTCATTCGTGGCAGTCTCGAAGAAGAAGAAAGAAACACGCTTTTCCAGATAAAAGTGCTGCTTGAACAGGCATAATTCAATATTGCTACAATCCACTGTCATATTTTCAAAATATTCTTTATTTTAATAAATCAATAGCTTATATCCATTTTCTGATTGTTTTTTTGTTTAAAGACATTAATTAGTTGATTAATCGATAAATTCAATCAATATTAGAGTTGACTTATATAAGGCTTTTCTTATATACTTGTTTCCAAGTTAAGGCTACCAGCAAATAAATTTCCAAATTTATTTAAATAGGTAGATTTTTAAACCTTCTCAGCTTAAGAGGAGAAAACATAAAATTTTGAGGATATTACGATGAAAACTTTAATTTTACTTTTAGCGCTGGCGACGACGTCAGCATTTGCAGAACCGGTATATTTAAATATTCCAGCTGAACACAATGGTTCACCGGCAATGTCAATTCCTACAGCCAGTTATGAAACCTGTGGTAATTTAATGACAAAACTGTCAACCGAAGAAGATAAAAACTTCTACATGAGTTGTTCAACCGTAGCATTGGAAGGTTAATGCCTGCCCCATCAAGGTGAACCAAATGACAAACCACCTCTGACAGGCCGATTCACTTGAATCGGCCTTTTTTATGCGCGAAGGAAACTCGGTAATCTCCCTAGTAGAAATCTCCACCTGATGAACAATACTCTAGTAACGTCTAACCCAATAAGGAGAAATGGATGGAGTTACAATCAAAAAAACTATCAAAAGAAATCAAAGACTTAGAAAACATCAACGACGCTGACCTCGATACCAGCGATATTCAAAACCAGATCGACACCACCCACGCAGAAATCGGCAAATTTCAGGCTTCCAGTAAAGCAACCCCAGGGGACACAGAAATTAATTAAATTCTTTTCTATCGCCTTCCTGCGGCTGCATAGCGCAGGAAGGCATTGTTTTCATCGGGAATTTTATTCCTGTCATTTATAGACTTATTGAACTAGATTTAAATTTACTTCAATAAGAATAATCACACTTCGGAGTTTTCATGTTCACACTGGTCGTCACTAACCGCAAAGGCGGCACAGCAAAAACTACCACGGCCGTTAACCTGGCAGCTGAATTTTCAAAACAGGGGCGGCGCTGCCTGTTAATTGACCTGGACCCCCAGGGGCACTGTAGCCTTGGTGTTGGGGCTCAAACAGAAAATCGTGTCTCTGACCATCATCACATTCTGGCCAACAGCCGACAGGCCCTGGATAAACTGCTACACGAAACCAGCCATGACAACCTGTTTTTTATTCCACCAGGCAAAAAAACTGACTCTCAGGAATTCAAACAAGAACGTCTCGCTAAATTTCTGTCGCGCAAACAATTGCACAGTTACTTCGATATTGCCGTGATCGATACGCCACCTAACGCAGGACTGGAACAGCGAGCGGCAATCGAAGCCGCTGACGGTGTGCTCATTCCCTTTTTACCGACGCCGCTGGGAAAAACCGGTATCAAAGACCTGATGCAAGACTTGAACAAAACACCCTATGGCCTGATTCCTATCATGTTGGATAACCGCGTCAACCTGGACAAACAGATTCTCAGTGATGTGATTGCCGAACATGGGACTGAAAAGATTTTGCGAGGCGTGCGTCGCAATGTAAAACTGGCCGAAGCCTTCGATGCCGGGCAACCGGTCAATATTTTCGATGCAAAAAGCCGCGGCGCTTTTGATTATCATATGCTGGCTGAAGATATCGCCAGTCTCTGGCCCCGGGTTTACCCGCGTCAAACACCCCTATCTTTCCGGGAACAGGCACAGATTAAACGCTTCCCCAGGAAACCTGCCAGGCCAGCTGCAGAGGATTCATCAGTTACGCACAGAGGTATTCGTTTAAAAGACAAGTGCGTGCAGTGGAACGGATAGATTTATTTTTCTGTAAAAATTACAGTGGCACAATCCTGCGAATGAGATCTGAAGCTCCACCTGATTTAGCATCTTCTGAAACGGTAAACACCATAGTTTTACCACCGTTTGATAACATGTAGTTAGCGCCTGGAGTTAAGCCTATACCAATTTCAGCCAAATCCAACTTAGTGCGGTAACTGGATTTATCAACCTGAAGTTTATGGCGCTCGCCTTTTTCATCAACACGCTTAATGACTACCCTGCCACCTTGGGGTAATAACAACATTGGACTGGTGTCATAAACGGTCAAACTGGGTTTTATGTCGCCAAGGTCTCTAAATGCCATCGCACCGCTTTGTACTGCCTGGTTATCAGCCAATAACAGACCACCGCCATCGCATTGGGTGGTTGCTCGGTCCACTTTGCCTGCATCAACCTGACTTTGAGTTTTTCCTACTGTGACTTTTCCGCCCTGAATGGTTTCACGCACACGAAAAACCTTTTAAAGAGAAACCAAGCACAACATCCTCATTGGCAATACTCAGTGCCTTTATCCTGCCAACAGTTCCAGCACGAAACGCTCCAATCAACGTCTTCGGCTGGTCAACAACGACAAAACAGGCTGTCGCGTTACAAAAACTATAGGGCAAATCTGCAGCTTTCTTTTCATCAACAACAATTTCAACAGGCACTTTAAGATCAAGCAAATGAGGTAAAGCTATCTGAAAGAGTAAACTGCCATCAGGTTTTGCAGCCATTGATAACACAGCTACCAGGCCCTTATTTTGATTCAGCAAATTTTGCCGCATTTCACAGCGGGCTTGCTGACCCTGTTCAACACAGGCTATCTGCCAGTCCTGGTAGGATTCAGTGGTTGTTTTGACATTAGGCTCCGAGGCCATAATAACTGGCGCGATCAGAAAAATTACAAGTGTGAATAAAATCTTCTTCATTAATAAAATCCAGTTTTAGGTCAGTTTTTTGATTGAAGTCATAATTGATTCTTACTCAATACGAAATCAGCACCTACATCATACCCTGGTAACAACATAGCGCCATAACCAGGTACTTGCGGCGCCTCCTTCACAACTTTGGCTTTCACTTCGTGATAAAGCGGCAGACCTTCAAGGCTAGTATCATCAAGAGATTCAATCAGTTTTGAGGCAAAGATCGAGTGACCATCAGCTCCACCATCCCATACCGGTTGCTCACCGCCGGAAGACAGCCCCATCACAGCCCTGAGACGAACAAGACTCTGATCCTGTAATTCACCTTCCAGTGACGTGCCCTTG
>JARRJW010000125.1:0-5393 GCA_037388785.1 Gammaproteobacteria bacterium | reverse complement strand
GTTTGCTGGTTGGTATCTGGAGGCTTCGTGACCAGTTGCTTAAACCGCTTGCCAAACTGGAATCATCAGTGGCCCATGTTTGCCAGGGGGATGCGGTGGATATTGGCCTTGAAGAAAAAAGCCTGGGCGTGTTTGACAATATGGCCAGGGATCTTGGCAGCATCAATGAAGAACTGACAGATCTCTATGAAGACATGGATAGCCGGGTAGCCCGTCAGACACTCAGGCTTGCACAAAAAACGGCTTCACTGAAAATTCTTTATGATGTTGCCGCTACCATCAACCAATCAGATTCGGTTGAAGAATTATTGTTACGCTTCCTGAGAATTCTTAAGGAAATGGTTAATGGCAAGGCGGCTATTGTCCGAACTATTTCGGAAGATGGCAGAAAAAAACTGATTGGCTCCATTGGACTGGAAAACAATTTGCTCACCGAGGAACAGATGCTACCGGTGCAATTGTGCGTTTGTGGTACTGCTCTGACGCCAGGCGACATTCTATGTGGCAAGGACCCGGCTTTTTGTTCCCGGGTTAATGGCAGAAAAATGTTTGGCAGTGACGAGATAGAGGTCGTCAGTGTGCCGCTTGAATATCATGATGAACTGCTTGGAAACTACAGTATCTTTGTTTACAGGACCGGTATCACAGAACGCGAAGATATCATGGAACTGCTATCGACCATTGGTTCTCACTTGGGAATGGCACTGGCAAAACACCAGTCTGATGAAGATGCCCGTAAGTTGTCGATTATCGAGGAACGCTCAAGTTTTGCACATGAATTACATGATTCTCTAGCGCAGACCCTTGCCAGCCTGCGTTTTCAGACACGTATGATGGAAGACAGTCTGGATATGGCATCTTTATCTGAAAATGCCAGGCATGACCTTGAGCGCATCAGAAATGGTCTTGATGAGGCTCATGTTGAGTTGCGCGAGTTGCTAAATAATTTCAGGGCACCAATTTATGGCAGAGGGTTGGTTTTTTCGCTGGAAAAAATGGCAGAACGTTTTCAGCAGGAGACCGCTATACCGACTTTCTTTCAGCATGACTGCAAGCAAGTGGGCTTGTCGATCACAGAGGAAATGCAGTTGGTTCGTATCGTGCAGGAATCACTGGCCAATATCAGAAAACATGCGCAGGCCCAGGCCGTCAGGATTTTACTGGACTGCCCGGGGAAAAATCACTATCGGGTGCTGGTTGAAGATGATGGTGTCGGCTTTGATTATACCGAGAAGGAAGGCAAACCCGGCGAACATATCGGTTTAAGTATCATGGAAGAGCGGGCACATAAACTTGGCGCTGATTTTCGCATAGAAAGTGAAGTGGGTGAGGGTACACGGGTCGAACTGGTGTATCGACTGAATAGCTAGGGGTTCTGTTTGGTCAAATGATCAGGCTTTGAGATAGAATAGAGTTTTAATCTTATGAGGCAAGCTTGTGCGAGTGCTGTTGATTGATGACCATGCCCTGTTTCGCATCGGCTTAAGGGAATTGCTTGAGCGCCGCGGAATTGAGGTTGTTGACGCAATCGGTGACTGCGATATCGGCATAGAACAGGTCGAGAAACTTTTGCCCGATATTGTCCTGCTGGATATGCGCATGCCGCAAATGTCGGGTATTGAAGTGCTGCGAAAATTGCGCGACAGGCAACTGAAAATGGCAATCAGCATGCTGACAACGTCGCGCGAAGAGAGGGATGTCATCGAGTCCCTGCAGCATGGAGCGCAGGGCTACCTGTTAAAGGATATGGAGCCGGATGAGTTGATAGCGGCGCTGAACGATATCCTCGATGGCAAAACCGTTGTTGCACCGGAGTTAACTTCTGTGCTGGCCAGAGCTGTTCAGGGTGAGGCCAGAGAGGCCGAACATCTGGAGGACAGGTTTGCTGACCTGACTCCGAGGGAAAGCGAAATTCTTTGCCACCTGGCTGCAGGTCAAAGTAACAAGGTCATAGCCAACCATCTTGGTATTACAGAGGGTACAGTCAAACTGCATGTCAAAGCGATACTTCGTAAGTTAAATGTACAATCCCGTGTTGAAGCAGCGGTAATTGCCGTAGAGCAAAATCTTTGTTCGCGTAACGAAACAAATTAATTGAAGGCAAAAGTATCATGCAAAAATTAGTCGATTTACTGGCTGAAACATTAAAATCAGTCAATGAGATTATGCCCTGGGACATGGAAGAGATGATGGAAGCTGATCCAAATGTTCTGGTGCTGGATGTTCGTGAGAGAGATGAGTTCGACACCATGCATGTTAAAAACAGTCTTAACGTGCCTAGAGGTATTGTAGAGTCGGCCTGTGAATGGGGGTACGAGGAAACCGAGCCAGAGTTGGTCAAGGCTCGTGACCGTAAAGTGATTGTTGTTTGTCGTTCAGGCTATCGCAGCATTCTGACTGCATATAGCCTGCAACTACTTGGCTTTAATGAAGTCTATTCCCTGACCACCGGCTTGCGCGGTTATAATGACTATGAACTTCCACTCGTCGATATTGAAGAAAAACCTGTTGATTTAGAATTGGCGGATGCCTTCTTCGTTAACAAGATACTGCCAGACCAGTTAGAGCCAAGCGAAGAAGCATAGCTCCAGGTTTAGAATCAGTCGTGTAGTTCGGTACCGGGCTCTATTGGCGATGTTGCTCCCAGGTCTGAATCTTGAGGCGAAGAAAACCAGGATAGCTTGGACTGTAATTCCACGACATGCCCGACAATAATCAAGGTTGGAGGCACGGGTTTTTCTTTCTCAACAATACCCGGTAGCGAACTCAATGTGCCGGTGATGACTTTTTGCTGATGGGTCGTTCCCTGTTGAATCAGTGCTGCCGGCATATCAGGTGAAACTCCATTTTCAATCAACTTTGAAAATATGATTGGCATTCCCTGTAAACCCATGTAGAAGACAACAGTCTGGTTGGGTTGAGACAGTTGCTGCCAGTTTAGGTTAACCGAGCCATCTTTCAGGTTACCGGTAACAAAGGTCACTGATTGGGCATAATCACGGTGGGTCAGCGGAATGCCGGAGTATGATGCACAGCCGGCAGCAGCGGTAATACCGGGAACTACCTGAAAGGGTACGCCCTCAGCTGCCAGTGTATCAATTTCTTCACCACCACGACCAAAAATAAACGGGTCTCCTCCCTTTAAGCGGAGCACTCTTTTGCCCTGCTTGGCGAGCTTGGCAAGGCATTTGTTGATTTCCTCCTGGCGCATGGCATGTTTGTCGCGTTCTTTACCGACATAAATACGTTCCGCATCCCTGGCGGTCATTTCAAGAATAGGTTTTGCCACCAGCCTGTCGTAAACCACGACATCAGCCTGCTGCATCAGTCTCAGGGCTCTGAAGGTCAATAAGTCAGGATCACCGGGTCCGGCACCAACCAGGTAAACTTCACCCATCTCAGAGTTGGTTTGAAAGTGGCTTAGTTCTTTTTCCAGTACAGCTTCAGCTTCTTCAATGTGGCCGGAAAATACGCGTTCGGCAAATCCACCCTGCAGTGTTTTATGCCAAAAATGTTTTCGGTCAGAAGGGTTTTTAAATGTTTCTTTAACCTTGTCCCGGTAACGTCCGGCAATTTCAGCCAGTTTGCCATAGGAAGAAGGAATAACTGATTCCAGTTTTGACTTGATCAGCCGGGCCAAAACAGGCGATGCGCCTCCGGTGGAAACTGCAGCGATCACCGGGGAACGGTCAATGATTGACGGCATGATGAAAGTGCCGTTGTCGGGATCATCAACAACGTTGCAGGGTATTTCGTGTTCATCGGCCAAACGTGCGATGTGCAAATTAACTTCCGGTTGATTGGTTGCTGCGAAAATGAGCGCCTGGTTTTGGATATCGGCTTCGCTGAACTCCCGGTTAAATACCTTGATTTTGTCACTGGAACATAGTTCGGCCATCTCGCGGCAGAGATCGGGGGAAACTACCTGGACCCGGGCATTGGCCCCGATAAGTAATCTGACTTTTCTTGCAGCGACAGGGCCGCCACCGACGACAAGGCAGTTACGGTCAGTCAATTTTAAAAATACAGGTAGAAATTTCATAGTGTTTATAGGTTATCCTGATTAAAAAAATTAATAAAAAACCGGAATTATAATCTGGAATTTTTATAATCTTATTGATCTATATTAAGGAATGATAATATACTATACAAAATTATTATCGAACAGGAAACTGAAGTGATAAAGGAAATTGACGCAGACGAATTAAAAGCACGTTTGGACGCCGGTGACGATATTGAGTTACTTGATATTCGCAGTGCTGCCGAAATTGCCCAGGGAATTCTGCCTGACTCCCAGCATGTACCTATGCATCTGATACCTTTGCGGATCAACGATTTTTCCAAGGACAAGGATATCGTGCTTTACTGCCGCAGTGGTGCACGCTCTTATCATGCCTGCAGTTATCTCGCCCAACAGGGCATTACCAATGTGATTAACCTCAGGGGCGGTATTATCGCCTGGGCCAGAAATGGCTACGAAATTGGTCGCGCCTGACAAGTTTTTATAACTCGCAAAACTTGCGTTTTTAATCGTTTTAGAATATAAGAATGCGCTTTGCTCAATGACTATTAACTCAAAACCCTTACTGGAGGTTGCAAATGGCTGATCAAGAACTTGATGCATCTGGTCTGAATTGTCCTTTACCTATTCTTCGCGCGAAGAAAACTTTGAATGGAATGGAGTCAGGTAAAGTATTACATATTATCGCGACTGACCCAGGTTCAGTTAAGGATTTCGAAGCTTTCTGTAAACAAACCGGTAACGTACTTACTGAATCCAAAGAAGAGGGTGGCAAATTCCACTTCCTCATCACTAAAAGCTAATCACTGACTTGATCAGTTTTATGCCCATTTCGGGGCAGGAGATAAGAAATGGAAGAGAAAAAATTAGCCATTATTGCGACTAAAGGTACGCTTGACTGGGGATATCCTCCTTTTATTCTTGCGTCGACTGCCGCTGCTTTGGGCTATGAAACTGAAATCTTTTTTACTTTTTACGGTTTGCAGCTTCTCAAGAAAGACCTGAAACTCGAAGTTTCACCATTAGGTAACCCAGGTATGCCTATGCCGATGGGCATGGATAAATGGTTCCCTGTACTGGGTACGGCTTTACCAGGTATGCAGGCTGTGATGACCAGCATGATGAAAAAGAAGATGGCCAGTAAAGGCGTTGCCAGTCTGGAAGAACTTCGTGAGCTTTCACAGGAAGCGGAAGTCAAACTGATTGCCTGTCAGATGACCGTTGATCTGTTCGAAATGGACACGTCTGAGTTCATCGATGGCGTGGAATATGCCGGTGCAGCTCGTTTATTTGAATTTGCCGGTGAATCAGATATCGGTCTGTATATCTAATACTCAGGATTTAATTCAGAAAAAACCGCCTTATGGCGGTT
>JARRJW010000124.1:0-8376 GCA_037388785.1 Gammaproteobacteria bacterium | reverse complement strand
CCTGTAGAGAGCCGGATCACGCAAATTGATATTGGGTGATGCCATATCGATTTTAGCGCGCAGTGTTTTAGTGCCATCTTCAAAGTCACCGGCACGCATTTTTTCAAACAGCTCAAGATTTTCTTCAATTGATCGCTCACGGAATGGGCTGTCTTTGCCCGGCTCTGTCAGGGTGCCTCGATATTCACGAACCTGTTCCGCATTCAGATCACAGACATAGGCCTTGCCAGCATTGATCAGTTCAACGGCAAAATCATGTAATTGTTCAAAATAATCAGATGCGTAATAAAGGCGGTCATCCCAGTCATAGCCCAACCATTGGACATCTTCCTGAATCGCATCGACAAACTCCTGGTTTTCCTTGTGTGGGTTGGTGTCATCAAAACGCAGGTTGCACGTACCCTGATAATCATTGGCAATACCAAAATTGAGCACGATCGATTTGGCATGACCGATGTGCAGGTAACCGTTAGGTTCTGGCGGAAAACGTGTTGCGACAGATTGATGCTTTCCGGACTCCAGGTCTTTATCAATGATCTGGCGGATGAAATTAGTTGGTGTTTTAGTTTCTGTATTCATTATTTTGTGAATGTCTCACTTAGTAAGATCTCTCGCATCGATCGAGATGACAAGTTTTCGAGATAATTGCTTTATCAAGCATTAGTGCGTTTATTTATTTCCCCTATCGCCTGATCAATGCGACGCAAACAGGCTTCTTTGCCAACCAAATATAGTGTCAGGTCAAGATCCGGAGAAGGCGAACCACCGGTTACCGCGGTTCTTAATGGCATGCCTACCTTGCCAAAACCAATGTCAAGTTGTGCAACGGTATTCTCAATGGCTTTATGAAGATTTTCCCGGTTCCAGTCAACGATGCTGGCGATCTCGTTTTTTACTACGGTCAGCGGTTCAATTGCCGCTTGCTTGAAAGCTTTTTTGGCTGCTTTTTCATTGAATTCATCAAAATCACGATAATAAAAGGCACTAATCTGCGCCAGTTCCTTAAGCGTTTGCGCCCTCTCCCGCTGGGCTTCTATTACCTCAACGATATTTGCACCCTCTGCAGGATCAATACCCAGTTTACCCAGATGATAGGACAGTAAATGCGCAACACGTTCAACGTCAGCATCTTTTATGTACTGTTGGTTAATCCAGTTAAGTTTTTCCGTGTTAAATGCTGAAGCTGCCTTGTTGACACCTTCCAGTTCAAACAACTGGATCATTTCATCAACCGCAAACAGTTCCTGGTCACCGTGGGACCAGCCTAACCTGACCAGGTAGTTGAGCAGCGCTTCAGGCAGGTAACCGTCTTCCATGTATTGCATGACACTGACAGCACCGTGACGTTTTGATAAACGCGCACCATCATCACCCAGTATCATCGGAAGATGCGCATACTCAGGCACCGATAAGCCAAGCGCATTTAACAGGTTAATCTGACGCGGCGTATTGTTGATATGATCATCACCACGAATAACATGGGTAATTTCCATATCAGCATCATCAACGACGACAGTCAGGTTATAAGTGGGTGAACCATCGGTACGCCTGATAATCAGGTCATCGAGTTCATTGTTGGAAACCACAATTTTGCCTTTGACCAGATCATTGATGACAACTGCACCATCAACCGGGTTTTTAAAGCGCACGACGTGAGGTTCATCTGCGCTGACAGCAGCGTTACGGCAGTGGCCATCATAACGTGGTTTTTGTTTATTCTGCATTTGCTGTTCACGCAGTTCATCCAGTCTTTCCCTGGAACAGTTGCAGCGGTATGCCAGACCCTTGTCAAGAAGCTGGTCAATGGCCTGGTTGTAGCGGTCAAATCGATGCGTCTGAAAAAAAGGGCCTTCTTCGTACTCGAGACCCAGCCAGGTCATGCCTTCCAGAATGGCATTCACGGATTCTTCGGTGGAACGTTCCAGGTCGGTATCTTCAATACGCAGAACAAATTTACCGCCATGTTTTCTGGCATACAGCCAGGAAAACAGTGCGGTGCGGGCACCACCAACGTGGAGATACCCCGTTGGACTTGGAGCAAAGCGGGTACGAACAGTCATATGTGAACTTCAATTTTAAAATTTAAGAGATTTTATCCTGATGAGCCGGTTGGCTCCAGAAAATGTCACAAATTATCCTGAATCAGTTCAACTGCATCCTGTGCAGTTTCCCTGACATCCTCAAATGGGTCATCCAGCAGTTTTTGCAGGCAGGCCAGAGCATTTTTATTTTGCGTAAGCCCAAGAAAATGCGCCATATCGACACGCACACTGTTGTCTTCAGATTCTGCCAGGTGGCAAATATCATCCAGCAGGTTAACCAATGGTGCCTGGCCCGCGAAGTGTTCAAAAACAGCGCTGATACCGATTCGTGATGTCAAAGGCGTTTCAAGGTTGGCAGACATTTGCAAAAGCAAACTCAAATCCTCGGTATCATTTTCAAGCCTGGCGATAATTTCATCGAGTTGACCCTGTTCAAATGCCTGGTTGTAATAATCGGCCTGGGCCTCAGAACCTGCTTTGTTCAACCAATCCTGTAGCTCGGCAGCAGTATGAACACCGGTCAGGACAACACCATTGATACGAAAAGCAGGAACAGAACGAATACCAACCTGAGATGCAAGTTCAGTCGCTTCAGCAATATTGATGATATCCAGTTTAGCAATATCACCTTTCTTGACCATTTCACTGGTCATCTTGATCATATTCGGGCAATGCGGGCAGCCAGGGGCAATATAAAGCTCAATGGATTTAATTTCAGGTTTTGCATTCATCAGCTAAGTACACTACCTATGGCTTTCTGGTCCACGGGATATGTAAAAAATGCTTCCAGTGAAAACAGATTGGCTAATTTCTCAATGTACTGCTGCTCTTGCTTGCTTACCAGCACAATCACCTTGGCCTCCGGCGCATATTTTTGCAGGCTATGCAGAAAAACATCCAGGTTGCTGACATTAACGCCAGCGTAATAGCAACCGGACTTTGTAGTAGCTGATTTACTTTAAAGCAATGATGGCTTTGCGCATGGTGGTAAAACGCTGTTCCTCAAAGCCCATCTCTTTATACAGCGGGCTTAACATCGGATGCGAGGGTGATTCGATAATGGAAAAAAGTGTTTTCATAAAAATTTAACTTGTCACATTTCCAACTAATGCATTTCCAGATGACGATACTATTGTGCCAGAATTTCCGGAGGAAGTGTCTGGGCCATCGATGGCGAAGTCAAGTTTACAGGGAAGTATTCAAAGCGTCTTCTGGAAGAAAGATCTGACACAATCAATTATGATGATTAATTAAAAGTTCCGATTAATCCCGTTCAAGGCTGCCACCCGGTAGGCCTCTGCCATAGTCGGATAGTTAAAGGTCGTTTCAATAAAGTATTTTAAATTATTGCCACCATTATGCTGTCGCATAATGGCTTGCCCGATATGTATAATTTCCGCTGCTTCTTCACCAAAACAATGTATGCCGAGAATTTCCAGCGTTTCACGATGAAACAAAATTTTTAGCATACCGACGGTATGGCCGGTTATCTGGGCCCGCGCAAGGTTTTTGAATTCCGCCCTGCCCACTTCATAAGGCACCTGTTCCTCGGTTAGCTGAATTTCCGTTTTACCCAGTGAACTTATTTCCGGGCTGGTATAAATACCTGTAGGAATATCTTCAATCAATGAACATTCTTTCTCACCATGTGCTATGTGCAGTGCTGCAAAACGCCCCTGGTCATAACTGGCACTGGCCAGCCCCGGCGGACCAATCACATCGCCAACGGCATATATATGTGTGAGATTTGACTGAAACGAATCGTTTACTTCAATCTGTCCACGGTTATTGAGTGCTATATCTATGTCTTCGAGACCCATGTCGCCAGTGTTACCGCTGCGTCCGTTGGCCCAGAGCAGTACATCTGATTTGAGCTTTCTACCTGATTTACCGTGCAGAATCACTCCATCGTCAACCACCTCTACCGCATCATAGTTTTCGTTATGCCTGATCATGACGCCCTGATCACGAAGGTGATAACTGAGCGCATCAGTGATTTCATCATCAAGAAAAGAAAGCAGGCTGTCACGAGTGTTAACCAGGTTAACCTTGACATCAAGGTTGGCAAAAATTGAGGCATACTCACAGCCGATCACGCCAGCACCGTAGATGGTTATCACCCGAGGTGTACTAGTAAGTGCCAGCACGGTGTCACTGTCTACAACATGTTTTCCATCAAAATTAACATCTGCCGGACGATAAGGGCTTGAGCCAGTGGCAATCACGAAATTATCTGCGGTAATTTGTTCATGGGCACCGCTTTCTTTCAAAACCTTAACCTGGTTTTCGGAGACAAACTGCGCTTTGCCATGAAAAATTTCAACGTGGTTTCGTACATAGAAACGATGCCGCATACTGACCTGTTTACTGGTGACAGAATCAGCCGTTTTCAGTAATTGCGGATAAGTGATATCGACATTACTCAGGGTATGCTCAAATAAAGGGTGATGACGGTAATCTGCCAGGAGTTGCACAGCATGCCTCAGGGCTTTGCTGGGAATCGTTCCCCAGTGAGTACAGCCACCACCGACTTGGTGATGCTGCTCAACCAGCGCAACATGTTTACCCTGTTTACTTAAAGTCATGGCAGCTCCCTCTCCGCCAGGACCACTCCCTATAACAATCACATCAAAATGCTGCATAACAGGTTCTCGATAGCTATTTTAATTTTATACGATCACTTTAAAGAAATTTGCGCAATAAAAAAACAGGTTGACTTGTTCTATAAATGTTCTATATTTAATTCAGACCGTTGTTTGAGGATTAATCATGACGCCTTCACTAACCCGTAGACAACAGGAAATCTACGATTACCTGAAAGAAAACCTGCCACTTTACGAGCAGCCACCAACTTTAAACGAGTTATGTGATGCCCTTGGCTTGAGTTCGCGTGGTTCCATGCATAAACAGATTCATGCGCTGATTGAAGCCGGATTGGTAGAACCGATGAACAATCAGCGTCGTGGTATTCGTTTGACTTCATTCGATACAACGGAAACTGCAGCCAATGACAACCAGTTACCGATGATGGGCTATATTGCAGCCGGTCGTCCTATTGAAGCGATTGAAACCCCCGAGAACATGGATGTTCCCCCTCCCTTGCGCAGTGAAAAACCCTGCTACGTGCTTCAGGTCAAGGGCGATTCAATGAGTGACGAAGGTATCCTGGATGGTGACTGGGTTGTTATCGAACAAAAAGATACTGCCCGTAACGGTGAAATTGTTGTCGCACTGGTTGAAAACAGTGATGCCACGCTAAAACGCATAGAGCAAAAACCCGGTGAAGTAATTTTACATCCGGCCAATGAAACCATGTCGCCAATGCATTATCAGCCGGATCAGGTCAAAATTCAGGGCGTGTTGGTTGGCCAGATGCGTTCGTACCGTTAATAACTATCAGTAACTATCAGTTTTGTATTAAGCCTTGGCTATGATGACAGCACGCTTGGGAGCCGGATAACCTTCAATCGTTTTAGCACTGTCATTTGGGTCGAGGAAATCAGAAAGTGATTCAAAACGCATCCATTCTGTTGACCGCTGTTCATCAGTGCTGGTGACATTTACATCAGCAACACGGATGTTTTTATAGCCCGCCCTTTTCATCCAGGCTGATAATGTCACTATAGATGGAATAAACCAGACATTTCGCATTTTAGCATAGCGTTCCTGCGGTACCAGGGTATGGCCTTCTTCACCATCGACAACCAGAGTTTCAAGAATCAATTCTCCGCCTGGTTTTAAGCAAGACTTCAGCTCACTCAGGTGATCAAAGGGTGATTTACGATGATAGAAAATACCCATTGAAAAAACCGTGTCAAAACCCTGCAGATTTTTAGTCAAATGCTGTATACCCAATGGCAGCATGAAAAAAGGCAAATCGAATGGTTTTAAAAAGTGCTGGATAACCTTGTACTGGAAATAAAACAACCGGCCGGGATCTATACCAATCACCAGCTTTGCACCTGCATCGGCCATACGCCAACCGTGATAGCCACTGCCACAGCCAACATCAAGCACGACCTTATCTTTCAGGTCACTGATGTGCGGTTTTACCCGTTCCCACTTCCAGTCTGAGCGCCACTCAGTATCAATATAAATACCATGAACATTAAATGGCCCTTTTCTCCAAGGAATGAATGCTTCAAGCTTTTCTTTTAAGGCTATAGTCTGAATGTTATCGAGCTTTGTTTCGCCAAGAATATTAATAACACCCGATGCCATGTTATAGGATGCGCACTCAATATCCGGTAACCGGTCATAGGCTGAACGCCATCGGCCTTCATCCCCGTGAGTTCTTTCCGACAGGGCTTTTTCGACATCGCTTTCAATAGTATCCAGCCAAATACTTAGCGAAGATTCTGCCAGCAATGCCTTGATTCGTTCCAGCTGATACATTAACGACTTTTGTGTGCGATCAGCGAAATGAAATTAAAGCATTGAAACCAGATATCGATATCAATAAAACCGGCTGCATTTAAACGTTTCGTGTGCTCTTCAATTTTTTCCGGGAGTAAAACGTTTTCCAAAGCTGTACGTTTCTGACTGATCTCCAGGTCACTATAGCCATTAGCTTTCTTAAATTGGTGATGCATGTCAATCATGCGACTGTTCTGATCTGGATCGTCAAAACTTATTTTTTCAGACAACAACAAAATACCACCGGGCCGCAGGCTTTGAAAAACTTTATTTATAAAAGCCCCACGTTGTTCTATATCGATAAACTGTAATGTGTAATTCAGGACAACGATGGATGCCTCTTTAAGATCAACCTGTAAAATATCATCACAGACAAGCTCAAAGTCTAAATTACTGTCATGTGCCTCAAGATTTGTACGGCATTTACTAAGCATTTGCGCAGAATTATCAACGCCTATGACTTTGCATCCCGGACTTTTTATCTGCTGCATCATGGCATAGGTGCTTTCTCCCAGTGAGCAACCAAGGTCGTAACAATTACTGTTTTTCTGGGCATATTGGCCCGCCAGGACACCTGTCATCGCGATTACTGTCGAATAACCAGGCACAGACCGCTTGATCATATCGGGAAAGACAGCAGCGACCTGCTCGTCAAAGGCAAAGTCCTTTACCTCGTTAACAGGTTTTGAATAAATTGAATCGCGAGAAGACATAAATTGATTACAAATAAGACACTGTGTTTACAGGATTGCGCCAAAAAATCAGTCCAGACCGCATTCATCTCCATAATGGAAACACAACTCATCATCCTTCCTGATATTTTTTAATGCATAGAGATCAGCTTCTTCAAATTCAACATTCGGGTTTTTTCTATCGTGGTTTAAAAAGCGCAACAGGTTCTGGCCGCTTATGCCGTAACAGTCATCGTGATTGTCTTCATCATAGACCCAAAGGACATAAGTACCATTTCGCTTGGCGCGTGGTCCATGATAGGTACCAATATATTCGCCTTTGGCAATATCCCTGTTGGCAAACAGACCGGTTCCATGGCGCCTGGATTTAGATGAATAAACCCATTCTTTTAAATCCTTGTTAAATAGTCTTTTACGCATTATTTGAATTACCACTAACTTGGTTAGGTATGATTGGCAAAAACCTCGCCCTGGGTTGCTTTATAAAGCCTGTCAGGTGGATAGTTTGCCCAACCCAGATTATGCGTCAAGAGTTGTTCCTGATTCAGACTGCGACTGACGGATGATAGTGATTGAAACTCCCATTGAAAGCCTCGCCACATGACCAGCAGTTTTTCCAAAATCGGCAACCAGTCACGTCCCTCATGGGCTGCCTTTATCTCAAAAACATGTCCATGCGGCAACTGCTTTTGACTATCTGCAAACAAATATTCATGAACGTTATTCAGTGTTACATCAGGTGAAATCAATAATTCTTCTATGCTGGGTAATGTCACCGGCAGTTGCTTGGTTTTAGCCCTGTATCCGAGGTATTCCGGGTAGAATGCTGATTTACCCCGGCTATCCAGACCCAGCTCAAAATCCAGTTTGTCTTCCAGTTCAAGTAAATGGCGATTAACAATACTGCCTGATGCTGAATGAAATCTGGGTTCGAAACCGAAAATGTCACTGAATGCTTCAATTGACCAGCCAAGCATATTTTCAGTCCATTTTTTATCGGCATTGATCGCCTGTGATTGCCAGGTAACCGCATCGAAGCTTTTTATACCAACATCGTGACCTGCCTCAGCACAACTTTTGATCAGTGATTTGAATTTTTTTGACAATCTGGCTGGAGGAAGCAAAGTGCCATACAAAAAATGGGAAACCGGGAACTGCTTTGTCAATATCCAGGGTTTAAAGAACTGGCGTAAACGCAAACCACTGTTATCAAATCCCAATGAGAA
>JARRJW010000123.1:0-9718 GCA_037388785.1 Gammaproteobacteria bacterium | reverse complement strand
GAGGTAGAATTATTGAAAACTCATCTCCTCCTAATCTGGCGATAGTGTCTGATTTTCTCATCAGTGACTTTAGTCGTTTTGAAACTTCTACTAGTAGAATGTCTCCTACATGGTGACCAAGAGTATCGTTAACCTGTTTAAAGCCATTTAGGTCAAGCATCAAAAAAGATAATTTATGCTTGTCACGATCTGCCATTTCAATACTTTGTTCTAATCGTTCATTTAAAAGTTTCCGATTAGGAAGCCCTGTTAAATTGTCATGTAAAGCCTGATAGCTAAGTTCTTCTTGTCGTGCTGTGATTTCGGCATGCATTTTTTCAAATGATTGAATTAAGCTTTTAGTTTCATCTGTTTTATGTAAAGTTTGAATTTCAGGGGAGTTAAATTTAATTTGTTTATCGTTTAAGGCCAAAGACAGGGCGTTTAGTGGACTGAAAACGAGTTTTTTCACTAAAATAATCATCATTGCGACAAATAGGAAAAAGAAGCCTATGATCAAGTAACCCAATATTTCATAGCGATCATAAATCGATTTGAATTCAGATGCCTGTAAGGCGTTTTTCTCTTTAAGTAGCTGGTCAATATTAATCAGTGTAGTGGAAATATTATCCAAAATAGGCAAAACATTTTCTTCCATTAAATATACATCTGTACGCCATTTGTCAGAATGGTGAATGGATTTAACCTCTTCATAGCCCTTAACCCATTTTTCCAGGGACGATGTAAGGTTTTTTATAATACCCTGTGATTCAAAACCGAGATTTTCCCTATAGGTTTGAATTTTTTGAAAAACTGCTCTTAAGTTATCAGTAAAAGCATAAACAATTTCTTCCTGGTCGAAAAGGTTCTCATCATTGAAAGAGCCTAACCTAAATGCTAGGTACAGGCGATACTCTGAAATGGTATAAGTGAGAAGGTACTTGGATTCCATAATCAGGTCATATAATTCCGAACCTTTGTAGTTTGGGTCTGAATTCGACATTTCTTCATGGGTGATAGAAAGAATTCGAAACATTTCATCACGAGCGCTTCTCATTAAACGATTTGAAACTTCCATTGCTGGAAACTGTTGATGAATGTTTTTTCTAATTTCGATAAGTTTTGATGAATTAACATATAGCTCATCAAGCATTCCGGTAAGTTCGATAAGATGGCCGGTAATTCCAGTTCCGTCAATATAATCAAGCTGATTTAGTTTGTTAATTAGATGATTTAATTCATTGAAACTGGCTTGAAAAATAAGACGTATCTGGTCAGCCTTTGCTGGGTCATTCATTACTGAGTTAATACCATTGGAAAGAGCGGTCACATGATTACGCATCTGAATGACATCTTCTTTTATTTCGTTGCTGTGTTCAATGCTATGAATTAATTCTGTAATCTTGTTACTCGTATAATCATTGCTGAAATATAATACGAGAGACATTAGTAGAGTGGCTAGTATGGAATAACCTAAAAACCTTTCTTGTAAAGAACCGTTAAATTGACGTGTTTGTTTATGGGTCATTAGCTGCTCTGAAGGGATATATGAAAGGTAAAACAAAAAAACAATATTATTCAAATTTAGATGTCTTTAGCGATACTAGATTTGTTTTATGGCGTATTCCATGCTCTTTCAGTAAAACAGAAAAATTATCTGCATCTACTGGCCGGCTAAAAAAATAACCCTGACTGGTATCGCAACCCATATCTGCTAGTAATTCACTTTGTTTGCTGTTTTCAATGCCTTCGGCAACAACCTTTAACCCCAGTTCATGTGACATATGAATTATGGCTCTTGTAATAGAAACGCTATCCTGGTCATAGGGCAGGTCTTCGATAAAACTTCGATCTATTTTTATCTTATCGGCGTTAAGTTTCTTAAGATAGCTGAGACTCGAATAACCGGTGCCAAAGTCATCGATTGATAGTTGCACGCCCAGTTGTTTGACAGCTTTTACCATAAGAATTGTTTTTTCAGCATCATTAAGTAAGATGCTTTCAGTCAGTTCAAGGTCAATTAATGATAATGGAACGTTATATTTTTTTGCTGCTTCGGTAATATCCTTAACAAGATCCAGCTCTGATAGTTGCAAGGCAGAAATATTGACGCTCATCGATAACTCATAGCCTTGTTTTCGCCATTTAGAAAGTTGCTCGCAGGATTTTTCAAGAGCCAGTCTGCCTAATTTTAAAATAAGTCCTGATTCTTCAGCAATTGGAATGAAAACAGAGGGACTAATCGATTTTCTGTTTTTGTTTTTCCACCTTAATAACGCTTCAGCGCCGATAATGTTTCCAGTTTTAATATCAGTCTGAGGTTGGTAGTGCAGATAAAATTCATTGTCGTCGATGCCGCTTCTCATGTCGTTGAGCAGTTTAAGTCGATGAAGCATGTCAGCATTCATCTCTTCGCTAAAGAAACGGTAGGTATCCCGTCCAGCTTCTTTAGAATAATACATGGCTGTATCTGCCTTTCTTAGCAAACTTTCAAAATCTTTGCCATTTTCAGGAAAGAGCGAAATACCTAGGCTTGTTGAGATGCCTAATACGTGTCCATTAAGTTCAAAAGATTGTCGAAGCTTTTTTAAGATTTCTGCGCAGACACGTGATGCTGTCAGATTGTCAGTAATATCCGTCAAGCATACCAAAAACTCATCGCCACCATGCCGGCCAATAATATCTGAATCACGGACAGTAGTTTCCAGCCTTTTTGAGACCTCGCACAATAAAGAATCACCCACACTATGGCCGAGCGAATCATTGACAATTTTGAAACGGTCTAAATCAACAAAAATAAGTGCCAGTTGATGATTATTACGATTTGCCAGTGCCATTGCCTGATTGAACCTTTCCTTAAACAGTATTCGATTGGGTAGGCCTGTCAAAGTATCGTGATGAGCCATATGTTCAATGCGTGATTCTGTTTCCTTTTGTTCAGTGATGTCCTGAATAGTCCCAACAGATGACATGGGTTTATTGTTCTCATCAAATCGTGTTTCTATAAATTCCTGAAGAAATTTGGTTTTACCATCTTTGTTTTTAAATTTATGCATCATCTTGTAATTATTATGGCTATAGATGTGTGCATTATAGGCATGGTCAATTAACGTATCTTCTTTGTTGGAAAGCAGTAATTTGTAACTTTCAAAACTGACGTTAAAATTTTCTGGCGAAATTTCAAATATTTCAAACAAGGAGTCAGACCAGGTCATTTTTCCACTACGATGATCTAGTTCCCAACTGCCAATTTTGGCCATCCGTTGAGCCTCGGTTAATTTAAACTGATTATCTTTTAATTCAGCAGTGCGTCTTGCGATCAGGGTTTCAGCTTTGTTGCGCTGGTTTAGCAGGGCCATAATATATAGGCTGATTATTAATGTTATAAGCAATCCAGAAATTAATATGATTGCGCCGCTTTTTATAAAATGATCTTCAATGTAAGTTTGTGTGGGTTGAATTTCAACTTCCCAATAAAGTCCGGCAAATTCTATAGAGCGAACATATTTTAGCGATGGCAGGGATTCAATTGGTGTAAAAATATTTTTTGTATCACCATATTCAACCATTACAGTTTTACTATCGTTTGTAATTTCAGATAGTTTTATAACGATATTTTCAATGTCCTTATTTTTTAAAGCATGGTGCATAACTTCTTTTGCACTCATTCTTCCAACCAAAAAACCTTTTAAATCGTTTATCGATGAGCTATCTGGTTTTTTTAATAGATTGGTGCTGCCAAAAACAGGATTTACAAGGATAAACCCAGTCGTGTCATTATTCTGATGAATTAGTGTCAGGCGATCTGATGCAATGATCCGCTGTTCTTCAATAGCACGCTGAAAAGCATTCAATCTATTTTTTTCGCTGCTAATATTAAAGCCAAGAGCGTTGTTGTTTTTATGCAAAGGCTCAATAAAATACACCGGAGTAAAAAAACCAATTTTAGGTTTTACATGATTATGCTTTTGCACCATTTCATGCTCTGCATCTCGTTCTTGATTATTCTGCATTCGATGATTTTTGCTTGAATGGGCTGTGGCTTTTTTGCTGTGATGTTTATAGTCTTTTATCTTGTAATCGACTTTCAGTTCTTTACTGGCTTTAAACTCGAATGATGATTTTTGATCTGGGTCTACTGCCGGTGTCCAAATAAGTGCCAAGTATCCACCGTCTATATTTAGTAAATCTGATACAAATGTTTTGAATTCAGTTCTGGTGACTTCTTCTGTAGCATCGAAAAAACGTCCTATGGAATTGAGTTCCTCAATACGTAAAATAAAATTATTTTCGATAAAGTCGCTGTAGGACTGAGCGGAGCGATGAAAATCACGAGATAATAACTCCCATGATCTTTTCTGATAACGGTCATAGACAACATAAGTGAGACTAAAACCACAGGTTAATATCAGAAAAAGAATGATGAAAAATCTAGTATTGTAAAATTTAATTTGCATGTATTGTCTAGGGTGCTTTGATGTTTTGCTCGTGATGACAATATCGGGATTAGTCAAATTTTCCCTGATAGGATATATATTATAGTTACGGCGAACTTGAAAAAATGTTTAATATTATAGGATTTAGAATACTAAATATTTTCGATTTATTTTGTGACTTTACACGCTTAGATGGAGCGATGCATAGAATGAGGTCTTCTTTTCAGCTGTGATTATAGTCGCGTTTGTAATTGTCGTTTTAACGCCGTTATTGCCCCTCAGGGATAGTTGGCCCCTATATCTGCTATTACCTTTTTATTGTATTTTAAATGCGACTGTATTTAAATTCTGGCGAGTCTTTGAAGGGATAGATAGTATTGATAATGATCCTGAGAAAAAAAGGGTAAACTACATTTTTATTGTCTTCCCTGAAAAATATATCCAATGTGGTTACGTACAACCTGTGATCTGTCATTTTACATTCCCGATCCGACGCCTTTTGTTCTGATGCTACGGCCCCGCAGTGGTGCTCAACAATGGATCGCAAAAGAGGAATACAGGTTAGAACCCAGTGTGCCTGTTCATGAGTTTACCGATGAATATGGCAACATCTGCCAGCGCCTAATTGCACCTTCGGGTTTTTTTAATGTTTATACCAGTGCATAGGTGATGACAGCAGACCATGTCGATGTAAATTATGGGGCGCCATTTATTGAAATCAACATAAGGAAATTTGGGGTATGCAGGGATTTGTCGCATCTTGGCATCGCATTGAGCCGCAGCCTTAGTATTCCTGCGCGGATGGTAGTTGGCTATCTGCATCAGTTAGAACCAATGGATCTGCATGCCTGGTTCGAAGTCTTTGTCGGGGGGAGGTGGTATACTTTTGATCCCACACAAAAATCGCTCAGGAAAGGCTATGTCCCTGTCGGTTATGGACGTGATGCTGCTGATGTAGCAGTATTTAACCAATTTGGCCCAGCCATATATCCAACTGAGCAGACTGTCCGTGTCGAGCACATACATCGATAGACAGAAGTATTATATGGAATATGATGTTATTCAATCTTATCTATGAAGTTCTTAATCCAACACAACACCCACTATAGCTATTCACAATTGGTACAACTGGGCCCGCAGGATCTGCGGTTTCACCCTCGTGACGATGGGGCTCAGCGGGTTATCAGCTTTCAACTAAATATTTCTCCCGAGCCAGCCGGGCGCTATGAACATACAGACCTGGAGGGTAACAGAGTGACCCAGGTCTGGTTTAATCAACAAACTGATCATTTCGATATTCAGGTGAATATGGAGGTGGAAACCTTACGGCACAATGCGTTCGATTTTATTCTCGCGCCCGAAGCAGTGACTTTACCCATCAATCATGTCGAGGATTTTATCTATACACAGGGCTACCTAAAGCGTATTGAACCAGACGATATGGTGACGACTTTTTCGACAGAAATTGCCAATGCTGTCAATAATGATACCTTGAGCTTTCTTGGCAACCTGACGCAGCAATTATTTTCCGGCTTTAACCATATTCATCGAGATACAGGTGAGCCACAGAGCCCGGGATATACTCTTCAGACCCATCAAGGTGCGTGCCGTGATCTTGCTGTGCTGTTCATAGACTGCTGCAGGTCATTGGGTATTGCCGCGCGCTTTGCCAGTGGTTACCAGAAAGGTGATGTGCTTAGTGAGCGAAGACATCTTCATGCCTGGCCCGAAGTTTATTTGCCCGGTGTCGGCTGGCTTGGTTACGATCCAACTCATGGAAATGTCATTACAGATACCCATGTGACGATCGCTGCAGCTGCTCAGTCAAGCAATACCATGCCTGTGAGCGGAACCTTGAGCGGTACCGGGGTAACAAGCACCCTTAATTACCAGATACAAATTCAGGTATCAGGGTAATGCTGTTTTTTCTCTATGGTGACCGACTTACCAATGAGCAGGATTTATTTGAAAAAAGTCAGTATGCTAAGGCCATTGAACATTTATATTACTACTAATATGGTGACAATTAAGGTTTTAGAGAAATAGACTAAGTAAACCTGGATTAATTTCTGAGTGCCATCTCTAGCAAAGCGAGAGACCTATAATTTCACCAAAATTTTAATTTAGCCTGCTTTTGCCAACATAAGCCTGGTCACTTTACTCAAAGATAATGCTTTCTGATAAAAAAATAGTATGTATTACCGGTTCTGTCTGGACTTATAAACACAACGCCCCTCGGTATCTCCTGCTGAAGCAGGGGTTTCTTCGTCCACGCTGGTTTACAACAGGAAGAGCTTTTGGCGATGCTGACTATGACTACATTTCAGAAACAAGTTTCCAGATTGCCAAGGTGGAATCCAGGGTACTCGTGCATATGGAATATGGTAGTGAAATTACAGGCATCATGAGGGATAAATTTCAGGAATCACTTGATCAGGCTTCGGCTGGGGTGCTTGTTGTTGGTTTTCCTGAGATAGTCGCACAAATAGCCGAGCGTTATCCTCAGGCGGTGATTTTTGCGTTCAAACAGGAAGGTTCGGAGCTTTCTGAAAAACTTGATTCTGCGAAAAGCAAAAAACAGTTGCATCGTATCGATGTCGATGAGCTGGAAATCGGGGCATGGGATGAGGTCATGGCTCGAATTCAACAAACGATTAAGATTTAGTCATTCAAAAGATTTCGCGGGTATTTTTTTCTGAAAATTAAACTGCAGTAAATTCGTTTCAACCTGGGGTAATTTGTAATGTAGTTCATTGTTGGTAGAATTGATCAGCATATATGAATGCAATTTCTGAGAAACGATATCTTTTACTGATTAGTATACATGGCCTGATCAGGGGGCATGATCTGGAACTTGGTCGTGATGCCGATACAGGTGGTCAGACTAAATATGTTGTTGACCTGGCAAAAAGTCTGGCTGAATTCGACGAAATTGAGCAAGTTGATCTTGTTACACGCGCTATAGATGACCCTGCAGTCAGTTCTGACTATAACCAGCCGATAGAACAACTCTCTGATAAAGCCCGTATTGTCCGAATAAATGCCGGGCCAAAAGGATATCTTCCCAAAGAGCAGCTCTGGGGCCATCTTGACAGTTTTATGGATAACCTGGTTAGTTGGCTTAACGAGCAGCCTCGGATGCCGGATCTTGTCCACAGCCACTATGCTGATGCCGGTTATGTTGGCGTCAAACTTTCCCACCTTTTAAGCCTGCCATTGGTTCACACGGGCCATTCTCTTGGTCGAGATAAGAGAAAGCGCTTGCTGGCGCGTGGATTATCGCGGGAAGAAATCGAAAGTACTTACAATATTTCAAGGCGCATTGATGCTGAAGAGGAAATACTGGCTAATGCTGACCTGGTTGTAACAAGTACGCATAATGAAATAGAAGAGCAGTATGGCTTGTACAGCTACTATGATCCAAGCCGGATGGCGGTTATTCCACCGGGCACAAACCTTGAACAATTTCATCCGCCAATGCCTGGTGACAATTACGATTTTAAAAAACAGCTTGAACATTTTTTGAAAGAACCGGACAAGCCCTTGATTCTGGCTTTATCACGACCTGATGAACGAAAAAATATCCTGACTTTAATTGAGGCTTATGGTGAATCGCAGGAATTGCAGGATAAAGCGAATCTCCTCATCGTTGCAGGCACACGAGATGATATTAATGATCTGGATAAAGGCGCTAAGACGGTCTTTAAAAACATACTGTTTTTAATTGATTACTACGATCTTTACGGGCGTATTGCCATACCAAAATCGCACCATGCTGAAGATGTTCCGGAAATTTATCGTTTAGCCGCGCAAAGTAAGGGTATATTTATCAATCCTGCCCTGACGGAGCCTTTTGGTTTGACTATCCTCGAAGCAGCTGCGAGCGGGTTGCCAATTGTTGCAACTGAAAACGGCGGGCCGGTAGATATTATTGCCAACTGTGCCTGTGGTACATTAATCGACCCGCTTGATAAGGCAGACATTACCCAGGCGCTGTTAAAGTATCTAGAGGATGAAGAAAGCTGGTTGAGTGTTTCACAAAATGGTATTAAAGGGGTCAGGGAGTTTTATTCCTGGCGTGCCCATTCACAAAGTTACCTGGAAAAAATCTTAAACCTGGAATCTCATTATGAATTCATGCAGGACGATCAAATCCTGCCAAAACCGATGCGTTATCGGGATCGAGCCATTTTTACCGACCTTGATCAAAATCTCATCGGTGATCAGGTTGCATTGAAAAATTTTATTGATGTCATGCTTGAAAATCGCAAATGCGTCTCGTTTGGAATCGCAACTGGGCGCAGGATCGATTCAGCATTGGCATTGATGAAAAAGCATGGCATACCCAGGCCAGATGTTTTAATTAGCAGTTTGGGTACGCGAATCCATTATGGCCAAAACCTTACTGAAGATGACCTCTGGGCAGATCATATCGATCATGACTGGGCGCCGCGTCGGATTAGTAAATTGCTGGATAATGTCGAGGGCCTTGAAAAACAACCCAAGTCTGAGCAGACACCATACAAGATTTCTTATTTTTATGATGCCAGCAAAGCACCTGATCATCATGAGATTATTAACTTGCTTCGACAGAAAGAGATTACTGCCAATGTCATTCTGTCTTTTGGACAGTTTCTGGATGTCATTCCATCGCGTGCCTCCAAGGGCCAGGCTCTACGTTATGTTGCACAACGCCTGGAAATACCACTTGAACAAACCCTGGTGGCAGGAGGTTCAGGTGCTGATGAAGATATGATGCGGGGTAATACACTGGCAGTAGTGGTTGAGAATCGTCATCATGAAGAGTTGTCTCAACTTGACGATGTAGAGCGTATTTATTTTGCAGGACGCTCTCATGCGTCGGGCATTCTCGAAGCACTTGAGCATTATGAATTTTTTGATGCATGCAAGGTGCCTAATGTCTGACAAGTTATTGCTTTGTACTGACCTGGACCGTACTCTCATTCCCAACGGGCCACAGCCTGAGACTGTTAATGCACGCCAACTGTTTTCAGCCTTTGCCAATAAGCCTGAAGTTTCATTGGCTTATGTCACCGGGCGCCATCAGAATTTAATAAAGAAAGCCATTAACAATTATTGTCTGCCAACGCCTGATTTTGTCATAGGTGATGTGGGTACAACGATTTACCATGTCAGTGACAGCGACAACTGGCAAAGGCAGATGGAGTGGGAAACGCACATTGCCAAAGACTGGGCAGGCTATGAACGCAAGGATTTAAAAGCCCTGTTAAGCGATGTGCATGCACTACGTCCCCAGGAATCATCCAAGCAAAACAGCTTCA
>JARRJW010000122.1:0-8281 GCA_037388785.1 Gammaproteobacteria bacterium | reverse complement strand
AGCAGGTTCCGGCAGGGTGCCGGCAGCTTTTAATAACCTGGTGGGTTTAAAGCCAACGCGCGGTCGACTCAGTACCAGTGGTGTCGTGCCTGCATGCCGTTCATTGGACTGTGTCTCAATTTTTTCTGTTTGCAGCGCTGATGCGAATAAAATTTTAGACGCAGCTGGTGAATTTGACAGCCTGGATGAATATGCAAGGCCTTTGCCTGACAGCGAACCTGGCTTTGATATAAAGGCTTTTACCTTTGGTGTACCCAAGGCAGAACAACTGGAGTTTTTCGGAAATATCGAAGGTGAGAAATTATTTCATCATGCAGTAGAAACACTTGAGAAACAGGGTGGAACTAAAGTTGAAATAGACTTTGCCGGCTTCCTGGAAACAGCCCGTTTACTTTATGAAGGTCCCTGGGTTTCGGAGCGCTATGTTGCGATTGAAGATTTTATCAAAGCCAATGCCGATGCATTGCATCCGGTCACCAGGCAAATCATCAGTGGTGGTGAAAGCAACAGTGCAATTGATGCTTTTTCATCCCAGTACCGTTTAATGCAGTTACGACGTCAAACAGAACCGCTGTGGCAAAAGCTGGATCTTGTCATTACACCGACAGCGGGTCGTTGTTATACCATTGAAGAAGTCGAGTCAGACCCGGTTCAATTAAACAGTAACCTGGGTTACTACACTAATTTTATGAACCTGCTTGATCTAAGTGCAGTCGCTGTGCCAGCCGGTTTTCAACCAGATGGCATGCCGTTCGGTGTGACATTATTTGCACCAGCTTTTAACGATAATGTTTTACTTTCAGTTGGCGATACATTGCAGCGTTCCCTGGTTACAACCCAGGGTGCAGGTAATTTACCTTTACCTGCAAAAGCAGAAAAAAGTATCCGGATTTTGCCTAGGGGCTGGACAACAGTTGCGGTGTGCGGTGCACATCTCAGTGGCTTGCCGTTAAACCATCAGTTAACTGAACGCGGAGCCTATTTACTGGAAAAAACTCACAGTAGCGCCAACTACCGATTCTATGCATTGCCCGGTGGCCCACCTTATCGACCCGGCATGGTACGTTCTGATGCCGATACTGATACCGGAGCTGAGATTGAAATGGAAATCTGGGCAATCTCGTTACAGCAGTTTGGTTCTTTTGTGGCTGGCATCCCTGGGCCATTGGGGATAGGCCAGGTTGAGACTGCATCAGGTGATTGGGTGCAGGGTTTTATCTGTGAGCCTTATGCTGTTAAAGAAGCAGAAGATATAACAAAGCTGGGTAGCTGGAGAACATATCTTGCAACCAAGAATATTTAAAGGCTAGGCGTTTTCACTGGCCTCGATATTGACCGGTTGGCTCCTGAATGTTTCGATAATTGCTGCGAAGATTACCAATGCACCACCGATTAATTCGATTGTACTGAGATGTTCATTTAACAGTATTGCTGCCGAAATCACGGCAACAACCAGTTCCATGATAATAATGACCGATGCCCGGCCGGCTTCAAGTTGTTCCACACCCCATTGCGTGCCATAGGTAATCAGCATTAGCCATACAACCCCATAAAGAATAGACCAGGTTAAATTGCCAGATGAAATTTCAGGCGTGGCTGTGTCTGAAATAATAATGTAAGCAAACGCCATCATCGCACAGCCAACGAACACGGCATTAACCTTACTAGTGAGAGGCTGTTGTTCAGCATACCGAAAAGCAATGTTGTTCATGGCAAAGCTAAAACCTGAAGCAATCGCGAGCAGGTCAATCCAACCGGGTGCCGTTTCAAAAATATCCGGGCCGCCCAGGATAAGAAAAGCACCAAGCAATGATGCGCTGACAGTTAGTGTTCTAGCCTGATCAATTTTTTCACCGAGAAACAGATAACCGCCAATCACACTCCATGCCGGCAGCAGGTAAAACAGGATCATGACGCGAATCACATCACCATGAAAAATCGCAGTCTGAAAAGCGATGTTGGCAAAGCCACCCAGGAAAGCAATCAGCAGAAGAATATGTAAATGACTTTGCCAGCAGGACCATTGCCTTATTGTGAAAGGGATCAAAATAACAGCGGCTGAAGCAAACGCAATCAAGATCAGGTAAATGCCTTCCATGCCCTGGCTTGCCAGGTATTTTAATGGCAACCAGGTCAGTCCCCAGCCTACGGAACTGATCAGTAAAATGAAAACGGGTGAAGAAAAGGGCAGCATAGTATTAATCAGTCAAAAGCCTGTATTAATGCTTTAGCCATTTCGCTACATATTGAATCAACCAGTAATTTGCCTTTTTTAGATGAGGCACTTCCAGCTGGCGCCAGTACGCCATCTGATGGCACATGCGAACCGCTTTGCGGGTATTTGTCGTAGGCAGGGAAACAGGCTAACTCATGATCAGGTATGCAGTCCTTTTTAACATAGTCCGGATGCAAATAAAGCATCATCGAGGTTTCTATCAGGGCCGCATGTTCCAGGTCGACGCCCGGAAACTCACCGGGAAAAATTTCATCATAAACAGTCTGAGGCGTGAAATCCCAGTATTCTGTTCTTAACACGCTCATGTTGTACTGCAGCGCTTTAAGTTCCCGTTGAAGCAGTTCTATCGCCTCAGTTAAAAACCACTGGTTTTCATAATGGCCGTTGACCACTACACAGCGTGATACACCATGCCGGGCAAGTTCTCGCAGAATATCGAGTACCTGCGCGGTGAGGGTTGCACCATCAAGACTGATGGTTCCGGTAAAGGTTTGCCCACCACCTGAGCGGGCCTGGGACTTGTAACCGTAGCGGACGACGGGCAGAACAATACCATTGACTTGAGTGGCGACACGCTCAGCGATTTCCTGCGCAAAAATAGCATCAGTTGCCATGGGTAAGTGCGGTCCATGTTGTTCATGTGCGCCGACCGGTAAAAATACAATGCAACCAGATTCGATACGGGATGCATAATCCTGCCAGGTCATCATTTCGACATTGAGGCTGTGAGTATTCATCGCATTAATGCGCCGCCGTTGGGACTGAGAATGTCGCCGCAATAAAACCGCGCATGATCAGATGACAGAAAAACTGCGGTGCTGGCAATTTCCTCCGGTTCCGCAAACCTTTTTAAAGGGATATCCATTTCCCGGGCAAAGTCTTCATCGGTCTTCAACTCGTTACGCAGTAAATCCGTTAAAACCGGTCCCGGTGCTATACCGTTAACGCGTATTGAGGGTGCAAATTCCCGAGCCAGCGACCGGGTCAAAGTAATCAGCGCACCTTTCGATGCGGTATAGGCTGCATAGTGTTCACGGCCCAGGTATCCCAGCTCGGAGACAATATTAATGATATTGCCATCACCCTTGACCAGCATGCCGGGAATTACCGACTGGCAGCACAGCATCGTTCCTTTAACATTGGTATCAAATGTTTTATCCCATTGGGTTTCTTCAATTTCGAGAAAGGGTTGAGGCTGACTAATGCCGGCGTTGTTTATCAGGATATCAATGGCACCATGACTGGAACTGATTGCGCCGATCATTTGTTCAACGGCTTTTTTATTACCAACATCAGCAGAAAAAGCTGCAACTATGTTGGGGTGGGCCAGAATGTCATTGGCTAAATCATGCTGATTGAGATGATTAATAAATACTTTGGCTCCGGAGTCAGCAAAGGCCTCAGCAATTGCCCTGCCAATACCGGTGGCCGCACCGGTAACCAGGACAAGTTTATCGGTATGCCTGATCTGCATGGCCTACACGATGCTCAAAAAAGACACGCCGTGAGCACCGATAAAACTGTCAGCACGATTGGTTCCGCTACCAACATCGCCATAATCTTCGACAAAGATTCTATTTAAACGGTTTTTATGAATTGTTTTTAGTAGTTCGCTGTAAGGCAGAACCTTCTCATGCTGTGTATTGCCATAAATTTGATTATGAAAATGGGGTAGTTGATGCCAGGCGATACTGGCACGAGCGTGATGAGCAGTATGGTAACCAAAGTTTAAATTAAGCAGATTTAACCAGGGATGTTTTCTGGAAATCAGGTTGGAGTAAGTATGTTCCACATCATAATCATTGTTGCGGTTATGGGTTGGAATCTCATCGTTGGCATTGTCAACGAAAAAAGCATCAGAGGTATGGGCAAAAGCATCGGCCAGGAATAATGCCTGCAGCATGATCCAGTAGGCGATGGCATAGCCCATTAGAGCCAGTGGATTGAAAGAAAAAAGCAGGTAGAAAAATGTTAAACGGCTTATAGCCGTGAATACTACACGGCGCCGATAGGGCTTAAGTTTTTCTTCGGTAAAAGGACGAACAATGACCTGGCCATGCATGATCAGTTCAACTGCCGGAATATAGGCCCATTCAAGTGCATATACTATTTTTTGCACCAAGCGAGGCTGCTTTTTTAAAAAAGCCTGGTAATCAAAACAACTGACATCAGCCCTATCCTTGTGATGGCGCAAGTGCATGTGACGGACTCTGGAAAAGGAGGCATAAGAACCACCGACAAACCACAATAGTATTTCACCAAACAGGATATTATGCTTTTTGGCCTTAAACAGCGTCATATGCGCAGCTTCATGAATAAGGTAGGCCGCGATCACCAGGCTGTGGCCGGCCAATAACGTGCCGACTAGAAAATGCAGCCAGCCCGGTTGCAGTAACAGGTAAATGCCGGCAGCATGTCCGAACAGGGCATAGCTTATTGCCAGGCTGTTTGGTATTGCCGCGTCAGTGTCGCGCCAGAATCTTTTGGATTGCACTGCTTGCATGGAGATATCTCACCCAATGTAAACGATTATCACTAAATCTTTGCATATATTGTTAAATTTAACAATAAATATAATATTAAAAATACAATGAAATTATTGATTATCTGATTGGACTGCCGGACAATACTAAAAACAAAAAAGAAAAACCGATGAAAAAATATTCAAATAAAAAACAAAGGCAGTTTGTCATGGCATTAAAGAGCATGGATGCTTACTGGTTGAACTTTTTAAAAGAGCAGGACTTTTATGACCTGAACTATTCCGATCTTTTTACCGAACTTTGGCTTCAGGACAAACCGGTTACCAAAATGGAAGCCAGCCACTTTATTCATCACCTGGGTCCGCAGACCGCGAAGAAATACGTCGATAAAGCCGTGAAGATGGGCTACCTGGTTGAAGTGGTTAACCCTGAAATATATAGCAGAAATCACCACGGCAGGCAGCTATGTGCCGGACCGAACAGCATCATTGGATCAACATGTTGATTCTTTTAAACAGAAGCTGGATGCCAGCCTGCAGCTCAACCCGTTATTTATTACCTCACTGGCTGGTTGTGATGCCTGGCCTGAATCAAAAAGTATCGAGTTTTTTGGCCTGGCAACGGAATATGCGAAAGCCAATAACATTGACGTTTCATTTGAAACGCATCGCAGCCGTTCTTTTTTTAATCCCTGGACAACACAACGTATCTGCAATCAGTTAACGGGGTTACAACTGACATTTGATTTTAGCCATTGGTGTGTTGTCTGTGAACGTTTAATGGATTCAGAATTGGACGTCCTGAATGAATTAGCTCCCAGGGCGCGTCATATTCATGCCCGTATTGGTTACGACCAGGGGCCACAGGTACCTGATCCAACAAATTCAAGATATCAAAATGAACTGCAAAGCCATCAGGCGTGGTGGCGATTGCTCTGGCAGGACATGTATAAACGTGGTTTTGATTTGTTCACAATGACACCTGAATTTGGACCTGATGGTTACCAGGCGGTGGATGTGAAAACGGACCGGCCTATTGGTGATTTATGGGAATATAACCAGTGGATGGCAAGGCAACAGCTTCAGGAATTTGACGAATTTCTCAGAGATAACAGCGCTAAGCAAAAACCTGTTTGATTATCGAGTCTTGCACCGCACTGGTGCGTTGGCTTTCGGTTGCGGGCTTTTTCGGTGCGCAAAGTAAAAAAACCCACCATAAGTGATTGAATTGAGTGCATCTCGTTATGGCACGGCGATTGCTGATAAGAATCTGGTTAGGAATATACCTGATTAATTCTTTGAGGAGCATATATGAAAAAAAGCCTGTTAAGTATCTCTCTAGGCACAGCATTGTTGGCTGGGTCTTTAATGTCGGCAGTAGCTCAAGCTGCCGATACCATCAAGGTCGGTGTTCTGCACTCTCTTTCAGGAACCATGGCGATTTCAGAAACGACATTGAAAGACACTATGCTGATGCTGATTGAAGAGCAAAACAAAAAAGGTGGTTTGCTGGGTAAAAAACTCGAACCCGTCGTGGTTGACCCCGCTTCAAACTGGCCTTTGTTTGCTGAAAAAGCCAGGGAGCTGATTGAAAAGGAAAAGGTTGATGCAGTTTTTGGATGCTGGACTTCGGTATCCCGTAAATCTGTATTACCGGTATTTGAAGAACTCGACAGCCTACTGTTTTACCCTGTGCAGTACGAGGGTGAGGAATCATCTAAAAATGTCTTTTATACAGGTGCTGCGCCCAACCAGCAGGCTGTTCCTGCAGTCGATTACCTGATGAATGAAATTGGTGTTACCCGTTGGGTATTGGCAGGTACGGATTATGTTTACCCCCGTACAACCAACAAGATCCTTGAGGCCTACCTGAAATCAAAAGGTGTTGCTGAAGATGACATCATGATCAACTACACGCCATTTGGCCATTCCGATTGGCAGTCGATCGTTTCGGATATCAAGAAATTCGGTTCAGCCGGTAAGAAAACTGCGGTGGTTTCTACCATCAACGGTGATGCCAACGTACCTTTCTATAAGGAACTGGGTAACCAGGGTATTTCAGCACAGGATATTCCGGTTGTTGCCTTCTCGGTCGGTGAAGAGGAACTCTCAGGCATTGATACCAAGCCACTGGTTGGTCACCTGGCTGCATGGAACTATTTCATGAGCGTCGATGCAGAAGAAAATGACAGCTTTATCGAAGCCTGGCAGACATTTATCAAGAGCGAAGAGCGTGTAACTAATGATCCCATGGAGGCTCACTATATTGGTTTCAACATGTGGGTTGAAGCGGTTAAGAAAGCCGGTACCACAGATCCTGCAGCTGTCCAGGAAGCTATTATTGGTGTCGCGGTTCCAAACCTGACTGGTGGCTTATCGGCAATGATGCCTAACCATCACGTTACCAAGCCGGTGCTCATTGGCGAAATTCAGGACGATGGCCAGTTTGATGTTGTCTGGAAAACTTCCGGTCTGGTTGCAGGTGATGCCTGGTCAGATTACCTCGAAGGCTCCAAAGACATTATTTCCGACTGGAGAGCGCCTCTTTCCTGCGGTAACTACAATGTTAAAACTGCAAAATGCTCAGGCCAAAATTTCTAATTTAGCTTAAGCCAATCTTGCCGGAGCCAAGTCGAATTGGTTCCGGCAATTCCTCCAATAACATTAAATGTTTTGCCAAATGCAGTTTTCATAAAGACTGTATTTGACAAAACCAATTTTTAATTAACCAAGCTCATCAAAATCATGATCTATCGAAATCTGGCATTAATAATTTTGTTGTTTTTCGCATCAACCGCAAACGCTGCAAAAGTTGATACCGGGAACGATGTTTACACTCCCATATTTGAAGCGCTTTATACAGGTTCTTTTGCTGAAAAAGAGCAGGCTATCCGTGAGTTGATGAAAACCGACATTAAGGACAAGCAAAAATTTCTTGATGGAATACTTTATAAAACGCTGATGGTCCACAAGAAAAGCAAAAAAGTTGTCTGGGTCGAAAAGCAGGGTAGTAAGTTCAAGCTGACAGATGCGTTTACCGGTGAAGACCTCGGTCTGGAGAGTAAGCGTAAGGTTAAGAAGTTTTCCATCAACAACAGAATGCGAAGTCAGATCAATGCACTGATTTCGACCATGGATCTTGATTCAGATGATGTGCAAAAAAGAATTGAAGCGGTTAAAGCTATGTTGGCGAATCCGCAACCGGCACATGCAGATTTACTTAAAGAGAAACTAACCGGGGAGCAGGATGAACAGGTCAGGGAGCTAATGCAGACCGGTATTGCTTTGGCTAATCTTGGCCATGCTGAGAGTGCAATGCGATTACAGGCCATTAAAAATGCCTCTGACAGTCTGGAGCCGGCTGTACGGGGTGCACTGGTGAAGCTTGCCGAAACTGATGCGGATGAAACAGTAAAAAATGCAGCAGCCAAAGCGGTCAAGCTTCAGGAAGAGCGGGTCGAGTTTTTTGGTTATATCGAAACTCTGTTTTTTGGCTTAAGCTAAATTAGAAATTTTGGCCTGAGCATTTTGCAGTTTTAACATTGTAGTTACCGCAGGAAAGA
>JARRJW010000121.1:0-5448 GCA_037388785.1 Gammaproteobacteria bacterium | reverse complement strand
GTGAGAGGATTCGAACCTCCGGCCCCTGCCTCCCGAAGGCAGTGCTCTACCAGGCTGAGCTACACTCCGCTACTTAGCTATAATCAGTAATCGCGTTTTACCGCGTAATTTGCCAGTGCAATCAGGGAATCTTTATACGAAGATGCCGGAACGGTATTTAAAGCTTCGATGGCTTTATCTGCTTCAAGTTCCGCGAGTTTAAAGGTGTAATCAATCGCATCAGTCGACTGTATGACCTTAAGCACCAGTTCTGTGTCTTCGGTACCACCCTTTTCTATGATCTTACGTAACAGGTCCCGATCTTCACCCTGGCATTGCTGCATGGCACGAATGATCGGCAATGTTGGTTTGCCTTCAGCCAGATCGTCACCAATATTCTTGCCGATATCAACGTCGGATGAACCGTAGTCCAAGGCATCATCGATCATCTGAAAGGCGATACCCAAATGCAGACCAAATTCAGCCATAGCTTTTTCGATTGCTGTTTCGGATTCACTGATAATCGCACCAAGGCGGGTGCCAGCCTCAAACAGTACGGCTGTTTTCCTGAGAATGACTTCCCGGTAACTTTGTTCGGTGACATCCGGGTCGTTGCAGTTCAGTAATTGCAGTACTTCACCCTCGGCAATACGATTCGTAGCATGAGATAGTATTTCCATTACCGGCATCAGGTTCACATCAACCATCATTTCAAACGAGCGGGAGTAGAGAAAATCACCGACCAGCACGCTGGCGGCATTGCCCCAGACAGCGTTGGCGGTCTCATTGGAGCGACGCATATCGGACTCGTCAACGACGTCATCGTGCAGCAGAGTGGCAGTGTGAATGAACTCAATGATGGCTGCCAGGTCTATGTGACGCTGACCCTCGTAGCCAAGTGCGCGGGCGGCGAGAAGCACAAGCATGGGTCTTAAGCGTTTGCCGCCGCTGTTAATGATGTAGTGCCCTATCTGATTAATCAGAACGACATCAGATTCCAGACGATTAAGAATCAGTGCATTAACTGCCTGCATGTCGTCTTCAACAAGCGCGCGAATTTCGGAAATATCCATTTAAATGGGGGGAATATCTTATTTAGTGTCTGGAAAATAAAGCACGGCATGCTAGGAAGATGCCGGTATGGTGTCAAGGTATTTTACAGAATTTGTTGATTTTTTTAGCAATATCAATTGACGATGAGGAATTACATAAATATAATTGCGCGTCTTTGGTCGGGCCGGCAGAATTTCCGGTTCGCGAGTTACAGAATTTAGCGGAGATTATGGGCCATGTATGCCGTAGTTCAAACCGGCGGTAAACAATACCGTGTTAGCGAAGGTTTAAAATTAAAAGTCGAAAAACTGGAAGCTGCAGAAGGCGATACAGTGGAACTGGATAAAGTTCTAATGGTTGCTGATGGTGACGATGTAAAAATCGGTGCGCCTTACGTTGAGGGTGGCAAAGTGACTGCTACTGTAACGTCCCATGGTCGTGGCAAGAAAGTTAAAATCATCAAGTTCAAACGTCGTAAGCATCACCTGAAACGTCAGGGACATCGTCAGGCTTACACTGAACTGGAAATTACCAACATCGCCGGCTAAGGCTGATTGTTGAAGGTATTGAGGAGAAGTACTCATGGCACATAAGAAAGCAGGCGGTAGTACAAGAAACGGTCGCGATTCGGAGTCGAAACGTCTTGGTGTGAAAATCTACGGTGGTCAGGCTATCAAGGCCGGCAGCATCATTATTCGTCAGCGTGGAACTGCGGTACATCCTGGTGTTAATGTTGGATGTGGCAAGGACCATACCTTGTTTGCGAAAGCTGATGGCGTGGTCAAATTTGAGACCAAAGGTCCTAAGAACAGGAAATTTGTCAGCGTCGTTGCTGCCTGATTCCGGTTTTACATGTTTTTATGAAAGCCTCACCAACCGGTGGGGCTTTTTTGTTTAAGACTCCATATTTTTATCTCATACAGCGTTATTTATCGTACTCAAGCAGTCACATATTATTTATATGCTCCTGCTTTCCGTGCAATAAATGCCTTGTCTGAAATAAAACTATGAAGCCCGCGTGTTAACAGGCAAGATTCCCGGCGTCTCCTGAAAAAGATTCCGGTTTCCTTAAAAATTAAATATTCTTAACAAGAAGTTGCATTCGGTAAATAGCTGGATTGAGAAATGAAATTTGTCGACGAAGTCATAATCAAAGTGATAGCCGGTGATGGTGGTAACGGCTGTGTCAGCTTTCGTCGAGAAAAATATATACCCAAGGGTGGTCCTGATGGTGGTGACGGCGGAGATGGTGGCAGCGTCTGGCTGGTTGCCAATTCAGGTTTAAACACGCTGGTGGATTTTCGACACAAGCGAACCCATAAAGCTGAACGTGGTGAAAATGGCATGGGTCGTCAAATGACCGGCCACAAAGGTGCTGACGTCGAAATCCAGGTACCTCTTGGAACCCGGGTTATAGATACGGAAACCGATGAGGTGCTGGGTGAATTGATTGACCCGGAGCAGCGTTTACTGGTCGCAAAAGGCGGTTTTCACGGTATTGGCAACACCCGTTTCAAGAGCAGTACCAACCGTGCACCAAGACAGGCTACCCATGGTACTGAAGGTGAACGCCGGGTACTTAAACTCGAGCTTATTTTACTGGCTGATGTCGGGTTGCTGGGGTTGCCTAATGCAGGAAAATCTAGCCTGATCACCAAGGTATCCAGTGCGCGTCCTAAGGTTGCCGATTATCCTTTTACCACGCTTTACCCTAACCTGGGGGTAGTGAGAGTCGATGATGAACGTAGTTTTGTCATTGCCGATATTCCGGGGGTCATCGAAGGTGCTGCTGAAGGTGCCGGGCTTGGTATTCAGTTTCTCAAACATTTATCAAGAACCCGCTTGTTGTTACACCTCGTGGACATGGCACCCATGGATGAAGACCACGATCTGGCCGCAGACGTGCAGAGAATTTTAGCTGAAATACAAAAGTATGGTGGTCAGCTGGCTGATCGCGAACGCTGGCTGGTGCTGACTAAAAAAGACCTTGTCACAGATGAAGATTTTCAGGAAAGAAAGAAACAATTACTTGAAACACTCAAATGGCAGCAACCCGTGTATGATATTTCTTCAATGACTGGCGAAGGTACCAGGCAACTGGTTTTTGACCTGATGGAAAAGCTGGAACAGTATAAAATCGAGGAAGCACAGCCCCAGCAGGAAGAAATCGAGGATAAACCATACAACCCGCTTGATTGATAATGTTTGAACGAAAAGATATTCCTAATACAAAGCGCTGGGTCGTTAAAATTGGCAGCGCCATGCTGACCGGTAATGGTCAGGGACTTGATCGAGAAGCGTTTTCGGGTTGGGTCGATCAACTGTCAGAATGGGTAAAACAAGGCAATGAACTGGTGCTGGTTTCTTCCGGAGCAGTGGCTGAAGGTATGTGTCGGATTGGCATCTCGCAGCGCCCTACGGCACTGCATGAGTTACAGGCTGTTGCCGCCATTGGTCAGATGGGGCTTGTTAAAGCCTGGGAAACCTGTTTTGCCAAGCGTGATATGCACACGGCACAGGTGTTGCTCACCCATGATGACCTGACCAATCGCCGCCGTTATCTCAATGCGCGCAGTACACTAAGGACATTGCTGGGCATGGGGGTTGTGCCTGTTGTGAACGAGAACGATGCTGTAGCTAACGAAGAATTGCGATTCGGGGATAATGATACGCTGGCAGCCCTGGTGGCAAACCTGGTACAGGCTGAACTGCTCATCCTGCTAACTGATCAGGATGGGCTTTATACGGCAGACCCTCGATCAGACAGCGCGGCAAAATTAATTGAGCAGGCCGAGGCAATGGATGAATCGCTTGATCAAATGGCAGGGCAGGGCGCCGGTTCGCTTGGTCGGGGAGGCATGCAAACCAAGCTTAGAGCAGCACGCATTGCCGCACGCTCGGGTACTGCGACGATTATTGCTTCAGGCGCACTGGAAAATGGTCTTAAGAAAATCGCCGACGGCGATAATATTGGGACGTTACTGGTTTCCAGCCAAAACCCGGATGCCGCCAGAAAACAATGGCTTGCTGGCCACCTTCAGGTGAAAGGGCACCTGGTGCTTGATGATGGCGCGGTTAAAGTATTGAAAAAATCAGGTAAAAGTTTGCTTCCTGTCGGGGTGACTTCAGTTAATGGCAATTTTAATCGTGGCGAGGTGGTCTCGTGTGTTGACTTCAACGGTTATGAAATTGCTCGCGGCCTGGTGAATTATAATTCCGGTGACGCACAAAAAATTGCTGGTAAACCCTCAGGCCAGATCAAAAGCATACTCGGATACATTGATGATGAGGAGCTGATTCATCGCGATAACCTTGTCCTGGTATGACTTTTTATCCTCTAATTTTAGGCAATAAAAAACCGGCAATAAGCCGGTTTTTTTGTAAACACGTTAAACAGCAGCTGGTTTACATTGCACGAATCTGGGCATTCAGCCTGCTTTTATGACGCGCAGCCTTGTTTTTGTGAATCAGGCCTTTGCTGGCTATGCTGTCGATCATTGGTACCGCTGCAGTGTAGGCAGCTGTAGCAGCTTCCTTGTCACCAGCTTCAATCGCGTAAACGACTTTTTTAATACTGGTACGAAAAGCACTGCGCTGTGAGGCATTGCGCTGACGACTTTTCTCTGCTTGTTTGGCTCTTTTACGAGCTTGTGCTGAATTTGCCACAAGGCACTCCTGCTAAATAAATCTGTAAAATCAAAGACGCGCGATTTTGAACCATTGGTCTGGGCTTGTCAATAACCAGACCGACTTTTATTAGTCCTGAACGGGAAAATGTCTGTGTGTCGCGTCGTTGATATGGTAAAAGATAAAAAGAAATATGCCGGTGCATTAATTGTCTTCTCTCTTCAAATCAGTGTCCAAGGTTGGCGGCAACACCATGTTGTCGCGTGTGCTTGGTTTTGTCCGTGACCTGGTCTTTGCCCATGTCTTTGGTGCCAATGCCAACACGGATGCATTTTTTGTCGCCTTCAAGATTCCCAACTTTTTACGTCGCCTGTTTGCTGAAGGGGCTTTTGCCACCGCTTTTGTGCCGGTTTTGTCCGAATACAAAACCACCCGGGAATTTGCCGACCTGAAAACTTTTGTCGACCATGTCGCCGGCACGCTGGGTCTTGTTTTGCTGGTTGTTACCCTGATTGGCGTTGTCGGGGCACCGGTGCTGATCCTGATTTTTGCCCCCGGTTTTATTGATGAACCTGAAAAACAGGCGCTGGCGGTTGAAATGTTGCGTCTGACATTTCCTTACCTGCTGTTTATTTCGTTGACCGCATTTGCCGGTGGCATTATGAATGTGCATGGGCGTTTTGGTGTGCCGGCATTTACCCCGGTTTTGCTTAACCTGGTTTTGATTGCCTGCGCGCTCTGGTTGGCGCCGGTTATGGAACAGCCGATTGTTGCCCTGGCCTGGGGGGT
>JARRJW010000120.1:0-7085 GCA_037388785.1 Gammaproteobacteria bacterium | reverse complement strand
ACTCGCTGACATGGTTAAGGCAGTGATTGTCACCCGAGGTGGTGAGGGTTCAACTATTTATACCCAAGATAAAATTTATGAAATTCCGAATGCACCTGTTGATGCGATCAATGATCCGACCGGTTGTGGCGATGCTTACCGGGCAGGTCTATTGTACGGTTTAATGAATGATATTGACTGGGAAGTCACGGGGCGCATTGCTTCATTGATGGGTGCCATCAAAATTGAAACAGCCGGTACCCAGAATCACCGTTTCACCCAACATGAGTTTGATCAGCGTTTTCATGCAGCCTTTGGAATATCTTTAGCCTGACAAGTTTTGCGTTGCCAACATAACATCAGCATTTAGGTTCGCGTAAATAGAGTTTTTGTAATGCGTTTTACTTATGAGGACTATGCAGCGATTGAGCTAAAGCCTATTTTTTAAATAATAACCGGGTAGAGCATGAAATCAGAAAATGAATTAATCAGGCTAAACAAAAACGCTGATCGACGTATCAGGGAAGGTCATAGCTGGATTTACAGCAATGAAATTGATACTCGCTCAGCCAGCCTTAAAGATTTCGAGCCCGGTCAACTGGTTGATGTAGTCAACAGCCAGGATAAATGGCTCGGCAGAGGTTATATCAATCCCAATTCATTGATTTGTATCCGTCTGCTAAGCAGGGATAAAAGCATCGATATTGATCGCTCCAGTGGTGCAGTACCTGATTTAGTTGAGCTTGAAGAAGGTGATTGTCGCTTTCAGGTCTCACTTACCGAGGGGCAGAAAACCGGCTGGTTTTTTGACCAGGCCGCTAACCGTCAGAAAATGCTTGAATATGTTTCGGGTAAAACGGTGCTGGATGTGTGCTCTTATGTTGGTGCCTGGTCTGTGCAGGCGGCCAAAGCCGGGGCAACGGAAGTCACTGCTGTGGATGTTTCTGCAAAAGCCCTGGATGCCGCTCATTACAATGCAGAGTTAAATAATGTCGCAGACAAACTGGTATTGATTGAAGGTGATGCATTTGATGCGATGCGGGAGTTAAAGCAGGAAAACCATCGCTACGATGTTGTTATTCTGGATCCACCTGCCTTTATCAAAAAAAGAAAAGATATAAAACAGGGATTGATCGCTTACAAAAGGTTAAATGAACTGGCGGTAAGACTGGTTAATAATGATGGCATTCTCATCAGTGCATCCTGTTCACATCATTTGTCTGGCCAGGACCTGGTAAAAACCTTGCAGCAGGCCGCTCGTCATAATGATCGCTGGCTACAGATTTTGGAAGAAGGCAAACAGGGAATCGATCATCCTGTGCATCCTGCAATACCTGAAACCAGTTATCTCAAGGCTTATTATTGCAGAGTGCTCAGAAATTGATTTTAGGGATGATTGGCAATACGCATGACTTCAGATTTAATGCGTGCTTTTTCATTGGGGGGCAGTTGTTCCCAGTAGGAGGCAAATTCTTTGGCTTCATCAGATAAGTAAATGGCATCCTGGTCACCGAACATCAGCCAGGCTGGATTGACATCAAGCACTTCGGCAATTTTGTCAATTTTACGGGGTCTTAGACTTTTGCCATTTTCAATTTTCTGAATGACCGCCTGATTGGTTTCTGCATGCAAAGCCAATTGGTCCTGAGTCCAGCCTCGATACTTTAAATTATTATTTTAACGAATTCTAATATTTGAAAAAGACAGATTTCTGCTTCCAGTTGTCTTTCTGACACTACCAGACGTTAGTGGTATGATTGGGTTCAAAACCCGATAATTGCTTTTATAAATCCCCAATGCTCTATCCCGAAATTGACCCGGTTGCCTTGCAGATTGGTGCAATCAAAATTCACTGGTATGGCGTCAGCTACATGGTGGCTTTTATTGTCGGCTGGTGGTTGGCCAGGGTCAGGGCCAGGCAGACAGGGTTGCTGGATAACAAGGGTGTCGACGACCTGGTGTTCTACGTTGTTCTGGGCGTCATCATTGGTGGTCGTGTCGGTTACATCCTGTTTTATAGTTTTGGCGCCTGGATGTCAGACCCGCTGGAGCTTTTCAGGGTCTGGGAAGGAGGCATGTCCTTTCACGGTGGTTTACTTGGCGTACTGGTTGCCGTCTGGCTATTTGCCAGGAAAATCAATGTCCGTTTTTTTCAGGTGACCGATTTTATTGCGCCGCTTATACCGGTCGGATTGTTTACCGGCCGCATTGGAAATTTTATTAACGGTGAATTGTGGGGGGCGCCAACCTCAATGCCCTGGGGGATGCAGGTAAAGTGCGAGCAGTTTTACTACCTTTGTACTGCCAAGCTTGGACTGCCAGCGGGTACCGAATTGACGCCGCCGTTACATCCATCACAGCTTTACGAAGCCTTGTTGGAAGGCGTAGTTTTATTTGCTCTGTTATGGCTGGTGGCGCTTCGCAAACCGGCGACCATGCTGATTTCTGGCCTGTTTTTAATCGGTTATAGTGCTTTTCGTTTCACAGTCGAGTTTGTAAGAATGCCCGATGCGCATATTGGCTATCTTTGGGGGGAATGGCTGACGATGGGCCAGGTTTTAAGTTTACCCATGTTTGCCGCCGGTCTTGTAATCGCGATGCTTGCCTATAAACCCAGCAATAATTAAAGACAGAAACAAAATTATTACTAAGTGACGACAGCAATTAAGAGAAGCCAATGAAGCAATACCTGGATTTATGCCAACGTATCATCAATGAAGGAGAATGGGTTGAAAATCAGCGCACCGGAAAACGTTGTTTAACGGTTATCAATGCCGACCTTACCTATGACGTAGAAAACAATCTCTTTCCGCTGGTAACAACGCGTAAAAGTTACTGGAAAGCGGCCATTGCTGAAATGATCGGCTATTTACGTGGTTACAGTAACGCGGCTGATTTCAGAAAAATCGGTACCAAAACATGGGATGCCAATGCCAATGAAAATACGGCCTGGCTGAACAATCCTCATCGCAAAGGCGAGGATGATATGGGGCGGGTTTACGGCGTGCAGGGACGTTCATGGCAAAAGCCAGATGGCGGTGAAGTTGATCAGCTGAAAAAAATTGTTGAGGACCTGTCCCAGGGTTTTGATGACCGCGGTGAAATTCTGAGTTTTTACAACCCGGGCGAATTTCATATGGGTTGTTTAAGGCCCTGCATGCATACGCATACATTTTCTTTGTTGGGTGGCAGGCTTTACCTGACATCTTATCAACGTTCCTGTGATGTGCCGCTGGGCCTGAATTTCAACATGGTGCAGGTATTTTTTCTGTTGCAATTGATGGCTCAAATCACAGGTCATCAACCAGGCAAGGCATATCATAAAATCGTCAATGCACACATTTACGAGGATCAACTGGATTTAATGCGCGATGTTCAACTCAAACGCGAGCCTTATGATCCGCCACAGCTGCATATCAACCCTGAAATCAAGTCACTTGAAGATATTGAAAACTGGGTGACCATGGATGATTTTGAGGTCACTGGTTACCAGTTTCATGAACCGATTCAATATCCTTTTTCGGTATAAGGCCGATGGCAGAAATTATCATTATTGCTGCAATGGCAAAGAACCGTGTTATCGGCATTGATAACCGTCTGCCCTGGCACCTTCCGGATGACCTGAAACACTTTAAAAAGCTAACGCTCAACAGCGCTATTATCATGGGCCGTAAAACCTGGGAGTCTTTGCCAGGGCTTTTGCCTGATCGTCGCCACATTGTTATCAGCAGAAACCCGGAATACTTGGCGCAAGGTGCCGAAACTGTTACGTCGCTTGAACAGGCAATCAGCCTGGTGGGTGAAAATAGACCAGCTTTTATTGTAGGTGGTGGCAATGTCTATCAACAGGCGATTAACCTGGCAAAGAAAATGTTTATCACCATAGTTGATACAGAAATTAGCGGCGATGCTTTTTTTCCGGAATGGGAAGAAAGTCTATGGCATGAAGTCAGTCGTGAATTTCACCCCAGGGATGAAAAGCACCGTTATGATTTTACTTTTGTGGAATATGTAAAAAATTAACCCAATGGCAGACCAAAATATTGAGTCAGTTTTTCTTTGAAGTTTTCGATTGATTTGATGATAACCAGAAAGGAAACCTCTCCGTTAATATTGGCGTCGGCAATACCCATGGTTAAATCCATTCGCAGTACATGGTCATGATTGGATTTGGCCAAATCACTGGAAAGAATAAATTCCTGAACTGAACCACGAATTGCTTTTGGTATCTGGTTGTGAATTTCTTCCTCCAGAATATCGGACAGACTACTCAACGTGGCGTTAAGTAAAATGTTACCTATTTCCGTCATGGTATCTTCTTCCATTTCAAGCAGCATTTCCTCTGTCATTGAGGGCGGATACATGAGTTTCATCAGTTCCAGGGTCTTGTCGTGAGGGAACAGCAGAAAGGCATTGCCAGCAATGGATCCATCGAATTCTTCAAGTACACCTGTGATTTGTCCGGCGGTATAATTGAGTTCTGCAACCGCAGTGTTAAATTCAGTAATTGAGAGGTTAGGTACCGAAAGCAAAACCTCTTTCCCAACCATCTCGCTCAGAGAAGAGGCTGATCGGCTAATGCCGATATTAAAGACCTCGCTGATCGCATCTTTTTCGAGCTCACTTAGTGAGGATGGGGTGATCATTCGGTTGACTTGATAAAATCAAGAATTCGGTCTTCGGTAATAGGCTTTGATACAAAAACGAAATTGGCCGCGTTGGCTTTTTCCTGCACGGCAGATTGAATGTTGGCAGTTACCAGGGCAATGTCTGCATCTGGAAAATTTTTTCGCAGTTCGGTTCCAAGTGTGATGCCATCCATACCTGGCATATTCATATCCAGTGTCATTAAGTCGATACTTTTTCCTTTTGATTTTTCGAGGGCTTCTTCTCCACTGGCGGCTTCAATTGTTGTCCAGTCAGGGTAGTGCGTCTTGATGATGGTATTGATCATCATTCGTGACATACGACTATCATCAACTACAAGTACATTTTTGGGCATATGAGTTACCTGGAATAGGTTGTTTTCAGTTAAAGGATTTGTCTTGTTTTAACCGTTATCGGCAGTGAGGCATTTGACTTTAATTTGGCGATAATTTCACCTGGTCATTTTAATTCGCTGAGTAACTGTTCAGCCATCTGCAAAGATTGCTGCTGGTAACTGCCACCAAAAAGATTCATATGATTAAGTATGTGGTAGAGGTTATAAAGTTTTTTTCTGGTACGGTAGCCGCTGTCAATCGGGCTAACCTGGTTGTAGGCATGATAGAAATCAGTTCCAAAACCGCCAAATAACTCGGTCATTGCCAGGTCTGCTTCTGCGTCACCGTAATAAACTGCGGGATCATAGACAACCGGCACACCGAAGTTGTCGAAAGACAGATTGCCTGACCAAAGATCACCATGAAGCAGAGATGGGCTGGGTTTGTGATCAATTAAAACGCCACAGCGATCGATCAGTTCCTCGCATCGGCTTATAACTTTGCCATGATATCCATGGCTGGCGGCCAATTCCAACTGGTAACCGAGGCGATGTTTTTTCCAGAAAACCGTCCAGTTTTGCTCCGTGTTGTTGGGCTGAGGGGAGGCTCCGATGGTGTTATCCCGGTGCCAGCCAAAAGTGTTTTGCGTTACCTGGTGTTGAAGTGCCAGTTTTTCACCGGCATCTGAATAATTTCGGGAAGCCGATCGGCCAAGTGGAACATATTCTAGTACCAGCCAGGCATTGTCAGCATCGGCGCCGTGGCAGATGATTTTAGGAATACGAAAAGCCTGTGCTGATTCCAGCGCGGCGAGGCCTTCGGCCTCAGCTTCAAACATGTGATGCAGATCAGCACGGTTAATCTTGACAAAAAACTGCCTTTCATCATCTGACAGCATCATAGTTTGATTAATGCAGCCTCCCGAGGTGCCCTGATTGGTATGCGGGTTAAAAGGTTGTCCGGTTGTCCGGGAAATTTGTTGACTGATTGACAAGATGGTATTCATGAGACTGCTCAAGTATCTGTAATTACTTATACACAAGTGTTTTCAATAAGATAGCGCAAAAACAGAAACTTTTTATTAAGATTTAAAATATTAGAGAGTTATGTAACTTATTGAATCTAATATTAATATTATATTTTTATCTATAAATAAAAATTACTTTGTAAAAAACGCTGTTTTAAAAAATTCTACAGTAAATTTTTTTCCACAAAGTTATCCACAGGGTTTTCTGCTGCCTGTTAGATGGACTTTTGATAAAGTTGGCAAATGAAAACATCGCCAATTTTGCGGGTTGCGGTTGCTGTACCTTTACGCGCATTTTTTGATTATCTTCCAGTGCAGGATGATCAAGCCAGCATTTATCAGCCAGGTGTACGTTTACGCGTGCCATTCGGGCGAAGTGAGCGAACGGCTGTTTTAATCGAGGTGGTTGACCATTCTGAAATCTCGCCAACTTTGCTGAAGCCGGCGCTGGAGGTGCTTGATGACAAGCCGCTTCTCAATCAGTCTGACCTGGAATTTCTCAAATGGGTGGCAGCTTACTATCACCACCCAACCGGAGAGGTGATTTTTTCATCATTACCGGTGCGATTACGCCAGGGAAAAGCGCCGGCCGTAGCCAGGTTGGATTGCTGGTCCTTAACTGAGGCAGGCCGGGTGTTTGAGCCCGAATCTCTGGCTAGAGCGCCCCGGCAACAGGCCTTGTTGCAGCTTTTCAAAACCAGGCAAACACCTTTGACCGCAGCCGATATTGCCGAACAGATAAACCCCTTCAGGCCGGCACTCAAGGGCTTAATCGAAAAAGGTCTGTTAATTGAGTCCAGCGAATCCTCGGGGCAGTCCGGTTCGACCGCTCAGGCAAAATCGATTGCTCTGAATGATGCTCAGAAAAAAGTTGTTGACTCTGTTTTGGCCGCGAAAGGTTTCAAAGCAACACTTCTCTATGGCATAACCGGCAGTGGCAAGACGGCGACCTACCAGGCAATTGCCTCTGTTTTACTCAAACAAAACAGCCAGATTCTGGTGCTGGTGCCGGAAATCGGCCTGACCCCACAATTACTCCAACGTTTTTACACGCAACTGGCAACCTTTGCTGATTCCGGCAGGAACGCAAAGCTTGT
>JARRJW010000119.1:0-5470 GCA_037388785.1 Gammaproteobacteria bacterium | reverse complement strand
GCCGACCAACAGCACAACCGCGATTTCCTTTAGGTGATGCATCATGACCTGTTGGCTGGTCATTCCCAGCGTGCGCATGACCGCAACGCCATCGACTGCCGGGTTTACATATCGTCGACTACCCAACAGGATTGCTATACCTGCCAGCAGGCTGGCACATAACGATGCCAGGCTAAGAAAACGCTGACCACGATCGAGAGCAGTTCTCAATTCCGGTCGGGCATTTTGGATATCAATGATGCGGGCCCCACTGGGTAGATTTTCGCTTGCCCATGAGCGGTATGTCTGCAGTGAATCAAGTTCACCGGCAAGCAGCAGACGAAATTTGGCTCGACTGGCCGGACCCAGCAACCCACTTTTCGGCAGATCCTCGAGGTTGATCATCAGCCTAGGGGCAAGCTGGAACTGACTTCCGCCACGGTCAGGCTCTTCCAGAATAGTGCCCGCGACAGTTAAGTCCAGGTTGCCAAGATTTACCTCGGACTGATCGCCAAGTTTTTTTCGCAGTACCTCATCAAGATAAATTTGACCGCTGGCCGGAACCACACTTGAAGTCATTCCCCTGCTATCAGCGACAAGCAACTTGCCACGCAGCGGATACACCCGGTCCACGGCTTTTACCTGAACCAGTACAGGTTCGTCATCAATGAACAGCACACTGGGAAAACTAACCTGCTGTGATACCTTTAAACCATTGGCTATCGCGGTCTGGGTCCAAGATGCTTCGAGTCGTGCGCCATTTTCAATCACCATATCCGAAGCCATTAAGGATGAACCCTGTAAAACAAGTGCGCGGTCAACCCGGTCGACAAAAAATGTTACCGAGGTCATCGCACTGACAGCTACCAGCAGGGCCGACACCAGCAATAAAATGGAACGGTTCTGAATCAACCGTTTAATTATATGTTTCATGCCTGCATTTCCTGCACTTGCCCATTTTCAAGGTGATAGACACGGTCACAACGTTCAGCCAGCGACTGATCATGGGTCACCATCAACAAAGCAGTTTGGCAGCGATCGCGCAAGTCAAACAGCATCTCGATAATCTGTTGGCCGGTAGCTGCATCCAGGTTACCGGTGGGTTCGTCAGCAAACATCACTTCCGGTTCTCCGGCAAATGCCCTGGCAATGGCAACCCGCTGCTGCTCGCCACCGGATAGCTGTCTGGGCAAATGTTGTAGACGATGTCCAAGCCCGACATCTGTCAACAGGGCCTCAGCCTGTTGCATGGGCTTTTCCTGGCGGGCCAGTTGCAGCGGTAAAGCCACGTTTTCCAAAGCGCTCATACCGGGAATCAACTGGAATGACTGAAAAACAAAACCGACCTTGCCAAGACGCAGACGTGAACGCTGTTCTTCATCAAATTCATTAAGATTACTGTCAAGCAATTGAACTTGACCACCGCTTGGATCATCTAATCCAGCTAGCAGGCCCAGTAAGGTGGACTTGCCTGAACCTGAAGCACCCAGCAGGGCCACCGCTTCGGAAGAATTGACATGCATGTCGATACCCATAAGGATATCGATAACTGAACCGTCAGGCGATTTGACCTGCTTAGTAACGGATTGTGCTTTTATGAGAGTTTTAACATCATTCATTTTATTCATTACGCTCGTTTCATTTTCTACTGCCAGTGAAAACCCGCCGGTCAAAAACATCCTGGTGGTTGGTGACAGCCTCAGTGCCGGTTATGGCTTGAAACCGGACCAGGGTTGGGTAACGTTATTGCAACAGAGATTACAACAACGTAACCCTGAATATAATGTTGTTAATGCCAGTATTACCGGTGACACCACCCAGGGCGGTCTCGCCCGGCTGCCGGCGGCAATTGACCGCTTTAATCCGGCAGTTGTCATTATTGAACTCGGCGGCAATGACGGACTGCGAGGCTTTCGATTGCAGGTCACCCGAAATAACCTTGATCAGATGATCCAGATCAGTCAGCAGGCTAACGCCAGGGTCTTGCTGTTGGGCGTGCAGTTACCTGCTAACTACGGCCGTCAATTCAGGGAAAAGTTCCAGCAGATCTTTATCGATCTGGCCAACAGCCATCAGATTGCCAGTGTGCCGTTTTTTCTCGAAGGTGTTGCTGAAACCCGCGAACTGATGCAGCCTGATGGCATACACCCTGCTGCCGAAGCACAACCGGTGATTCTGAATAATGTCTGGCCCGCGCTGAAACCGCTTCTGGATTAAAGCCTCATCTGACTTGATTACCTTTGCTCAATTGTCATTGGCCGGTTTTTCGCTATGCTATTTCCAATGAAGCAAAAAACCTTTTTTTCAGTATTAATTAGAAATTGCCAGATCCTGCTGCTGATCATTGTTTCGATCACCTGTTCTGCTGCAGCATTTTCAAATGAACAAAAGGCCTTTAAAACTTCAATCCAGCTGAACTGGCTATACCAGTTTGAATTCGCCGGCCCGATTGCCGCCAAGGAAAAAGGTTTTTACAAAGAAGCCGGTCTGGATGTTGTGCTGCGCCAAGGTGGGCCGGATGTTAACCCTGTTGACCCTGTCGTCAACCAACAGGCAGACTTCGGCATCAGTGGTTCATCTCTGATAGTTGAACGTTACCATGGGAAGCCTGTAGTTGCTTTAAATGCGCTCATGCAGCATTCTGCTGTAGCTCTACTGGCAAAAAAATCATCCGGCATCGACAGTGTTTATGATTTGGTTGGTAAACGTTTGGCCATTACAACTGATACCGCCGTTGAACTGGAGGCTTATCTTAAATCTCAGGGAATAACCGGCGAAGATTATACCGACCTTCATCACTATGTACCGGTTGAAGGACTTGAAAAAGGTGAAGCCGATGCAGTGGCAGTATACCTGAGCAACGAGCTGTTTCATATTCAAGAGAATATTGATGACTACATCATCTTTTCACCCCGTTCATCCGGTATCGACCTGTTTGGTAACATTCTGTTTACCCATGAGGACATGATTACTAAGCATCCTGAAATCGTCGAAGCTTTCAGGATGGCAACGATTCGTGGCTGGGAATATGCGTTAAAAAAACCGGAGGAAATCGCCCAGATCATTCAAACCAAATACAACTCCCAGCAAAAATCACTTGAACATTTATTATTCGAAGCAGAAAAACTCAACCAGCTGACCCGCACAGATATCGTTGAAGCCGGTTACATGAGCCCGGGGCGCTGGCAGCATGTTGCCGATGTCTACATTCAACAGGGTAAGATTGATGAGAACTTCAAGCTTGATGGTTTTCTTTATGATTCAAATCCTGAAACCGACTTAACCTGGTTTTATATCACATTGTTTGGCAGCCTGATTATTATAATTATTGTGTCATTGATTGCCTTTAATTTCAGAAAAATGAACCGTGACCTTGAAAAGGCAAAGGCACTGACAGAGCAGGCAAGCCAGGCCAAAACAGAGTTTCTTTCAAGAATGAGCCATGAATTGCGCACACCCCTGAATGCCATATTGGGTTTTGGGCAGCTACTGGAAACCGATGACAGGCTCGATACCGAACAGAAAGACTTCGTAAAAGAAATAAATCATGCCGGCAACCACCTGCTTAACCTGATTAATGAAGTACTGGATTTATCCAGAATTGAAGCAGGCAAACTGCAGATCAATCTTGAGACATTTACAGTCAAACCTGTTGCCGATGAGTGTATTCAGCTGGTTTTACCCCTTGCTGATGAACAGAATATTCAGATTATCAATCAGACATGTGATGACATGACGTTTTACGGTGACACGGTTCGCTTTAAGCAGGTGTTAATAAACCTGCTTTCCAACGCGATCAAGTACAACAAGCCCAATGGTGAAGTCTTTGTCACTACCTTTGAAAAAAACCGGCGCTACAACGGCATCAGTATCAGGGACACTGGCGAAGGTATCCCAAAGTCAAAAATCGATGAGCTTTTTGAACCTTTTAACCGTTTAAATGCGGAAGAGAAAAACATTGACGGGACGGGCATCGGCCTAGCCATCAGTAAACGCTTTGCTGAAATGATGAATGGCAAAATAGAAGTGAAAAGCAAAATTGGCAACGGCACTACTTTTTCACTTTTGCTGCCGGGGGAATGATGCGCTAATGAACAAAAAATTTAAGTACTGTTTTCACGTGCCAGGCTGACAAAACGTTTGAGTATCTGCTGGGCATAAGGTGTCTGTTTACCGGTTAATAAACCGATAAGCTGATCGGCTTGCTCAGGTAAAAAATAGCCATGATGCTTGTAAATCTGGATTCTCAACTCAAAGCCCTCAACATCACCTTCCGGATGAAACTGCGTGGCATAAACATTTTTGCCAACACGAAACATTTGCACCGGGCAGGTATCTCCCTCTATCAACAGCGTTGCACCATCCGGGGTAACATCACAGGCCTCTTTGTGACCAAGCAATACATCAATTTTATCTGGAAAACCTGATAACAGTCGATCCTGCCTGCCAGCATCAGTAAGTCTTACCGTTGCACAGGACACCGGCTCACTGTATCGGTTGGTTATCGGTGTACCCAGATAGGCACCGAGCAATCCATTACCTGAACAGGCACCCAGGAATGGAAAGTCCTGCTCTACAACAGTTTTTAACAGACGATTAAAATCCTTTTCAACTTTCTTCTGAATCACAGACTTTTTATCTTCGGGCGTACTGATATCGAAAGGGCTGCCACCGACAATAATGCCGGCATATTTATCAAGCTGCAGGTCTTCAGGAATACCATTTTTTTCAATACGCATGCGCCGGGTCTCGGCTTCATCAAGATTGCCGTATTTCAAAAAAGCTGCATATTCATTATCAGAGGTAACATCCTCCGGTCGTAGCTGCATGATAAGTATCGGTTTTGACATTTTACAGACCCAGCTCCTTCCAGCGCTTTTCAATACGTTTGACTGAAACCGGATAGGCGGTTTTTATTTCCTGGGCAAAAAGCGATATCCGCAATTCTTCCAGCATCCAGCGTATTTCTTCAACCCGGTCATCATAACGGTCCTTTTGACGCAACAATGTTTGCCTTTCCAATAAACGCGATTGTAAATCCGACATCTCACGCATCAGTTTCTGATCCCTCGCAGCGGCATGAACCAATTTATCAAGACGCAGTTGCATGGCTTTTAAATAGCGCAAATAATCTTTAAAACGCTGTTCTGTCATGCCCTCAAGAAAGCCCTGATAAATCAGTTCATCAAGCTGCTGTTTCATATCAGCAACCGAGGCCATCCAGTTAATCTGTTTAACCTGGCTTAAGGCTTTTCTGAGTTGCTGATACTCTAAAAGCACCTGCCCAAGTTTTTCACAGCTCTGATTGGCTACTGACATCAGTGCCGGCTTGCCGTCTTTCAGGCGCTGCTGAAATTGCCTTTCTGTTCTGACAAGCTGCGCCTGGTCGAGAAAAACCCGAACCAGAATCCAGTCCAACAACACATCCTGCAGGTCACGTACCTGTTCTTTACTACCGCCTTTGACTGGCACCTTGGCATATTGCAGACGC
>JARRJW010000118.1:0-9239 GCA_037388785.1 Gammaproteobacteria bacterium | reverse complement strand
GTGGTGTGCATTGTTTGAAATACGGCCTGACCGTTCACAACGTCATGTCTGTTGAAGTAATCACCGTTGAAGGTGAACGTATGACATTAGGGAGTGAAGCTCTTGATGCCCCTGGTTTTGATCTTCTGGCACTTTTTAACGGTTCTGAAGGTATGCTCGGCATTATAGTTGAAGTGACAGTTAAGTTGCTGGCAATACCTGAAGAGGCCAGGGTGTTACTTGCCGCTTTTGATGATGTCGAAAAGGCAGGTCGGGCAGTTGGTGAAATTATCGCAGCCGGAGTCATCCCTGCAGGCCTGGAAATGATGGACAGGTTATCGATAAAAGCGGCTGAAGATTTTGTTCATGCGAATTATCCACTCGATGCTGAGGCGATCCTTCTGTGCGAACTGGATGGTGATGTGTGGTCTGTGGCGGCAGAAACTACTATGGTTAAAAATGTGCTTGAACAGGCTGGAGCAACAGAAATCCGTATTGCTGAGGATGAAGCTGAAAGAGCGCTTTTCTGGAAAGGCAGAAAATCTGCGTTTCCAGCAGTCGGGCGACTGGCACCCGATTACTACTGTATGGATGGAACCATACCCCGGTCACAGCTGCCTGGAGTGCTCAATAACATGCAGGCTATGTCAGCTCGCTACAATCTGCCGGTAGCCAATGTATTTCATGCCGGTGATGGCAACCTTCATCCACTGATTTTATATGATGCGAACAAACCCGGCGAATTAAAAAAAGCTGAAGATTTTGGTGCTGAAATTCTCAGGCTTTGTGTTGAGGTGGGTGGTACCATCACCGGTGAGCATGGTGTAGGTGTTGAGAAAATTGATCAGATGTGTAACCAGTTTCAAACACTGGAATTAAGTCAGTTTCATGCGATTAAAGCGGCTTTTGATCAACCCGGGCTTTTGAATCCTGGCAAGGCGGTGCCAACATTGCACCGCTGCGCGGAACTGGGTGCCATGCACGTGCACAATGGTGAATTGCCATTTCCTGAACTGGACCGTTTCTGATGGATGTCAGTCTGGACCTGCAAAACCGGCTTTCGCTGGCACTGGAAAATAAGCAGCCTGTTGCCATTACTGCAGGTCAGTCCAAGAGTTTTTACGGGCGTGAAATACGCGGTGATAAATTATCGGTATCAGCGCATACCGGTGTGGTTGATTATGATTTTCGTGAACTGGTTGTAACGGTTAGAAGCGGAACTTCGCTTCTTGAGCTGCAAAAAGTGTTATCAGAAAGGAATCAAATGCTGCCTTTTGAGCCTCCTGTGTATACGGGTATGGATACCATAGGCGGAGTACTTGCCTGTGGCTTTTCAGGGCCGGGTCGTGCCTATGACGGTAGCGCCCGTGATTTTGTACTGGGCTGTACGCTGTTAAATGGTAAAGCTGAACAACTCAAATTCGGTGGCCGGGTAATGAAAAATGTTGCCGGGTATGATGTTTCCAGACTGATGACAGGTGCCATGGGAACACTGGGTATGCTGCTGGATGTCAGTTTGAAAGTTTTGCCGAAACCCGAAACTGAAAAAACACTGATTATCGAAAAACCGTTAAATGATTCGATTGAATTTATCAACAGCCTGGATACCCAGCGTCTGCCCATTACTGCTTCTGCCTATCATGAAAACAGGCTTTATCTGCGCTTGTCCGGCCTGGAATCGACCCTGGACCATTACCTTAACAAACTCCAGGCTGACTCGGTTGAGACAGACAGTCATTTCTGGCAACAACTCAAAGACCAGCAATTGGATTTTTTCAAAACGGATAAAACTTTATGGCGGTTTTCGCTGCCACCATCGACCTCGCCATTGGATTTAAACGGCAGCACCCTCTATGAATGGCGTGGAGCCCAGCGCTGGTTCATAGCAGAGGACAATGAGATTTCGAGCGAAGAGATCTTGCGTGTTGTGAATCAGGCAGGTGGCCATGCAACCCAGTTTAAAAATGGTGACAGGCAAGGTGAAGTTTTCAATACGTTGCCAGACGTTTTAAAGAAGTACCACATTAAGCTCAAGCAGGCCATGGATCCACATGGCATTTTAAATCCAGGCCGGCTTTTTTCTTTTCTGTGAAGTTGCCATGCAAACTAATTTGACTGAACAGTTTCGCAATACACCATCAGGTCAAAAAGCTGACAAAATTCTGCGTTCCTGCGTACATTGCGGTTTTTGTATGGCAACCTGTCCGACCTATCAGTTGCTTGGCGATGAGCTTGATGGTCCGCGGGGCAGAATATACCAGATAAAACAGGTGCTCGAAGGTCAACCGCCAACAGCACGAATTCAAAAGCATCTGGATCAGTGTCTGATGTGCCGATCCTGTGAAACAACCTGTCCCTCGGGCGTGAAGTTCGGGCAGTTGCTGGAAATTGGTCGGGGTGTCGTTGAAGCATCAGTTGGCCGCAAGCAACCAGGGGCATTCTTAAGAAGCCTGTTAAATCATCTGCTACCTTATCCAAACCGTTATAAAACGTTGTATTCGCTTGGCCTGAAACTGAAACCCATGTTGCCGGTAACAATTAAAAAGCATTTGGTCCCGATACAGGACAGCGATGTCGAAAAAATAACTGAGTCTCATCGTTCTTCTGCGAAAACATTGCTTCTGCACGAAGGTTGTGTGCAATCCGTGGTGACACCGGAGACAAACAAACTAGCCAGGGTACTTTTTCAGCGTCTTGGTTACCAGGTTAAAAGCATTAAGGAATCTGGCTGTTGTGGTGCAGTCAGTGATCATTTGTTAAAGCACTCAGATGCACTGGAAATGATGAAGCGCAATGTTGATGCCTGGTGGCCCAGTGTCGAAGCAGGCGTTGAAGGAATTCTGGTTAATGCTTCCGGTTGTGGCGTGATGTTAAATGAGTATGCTGAAAAGCTGGCAGGGTTGCCAACTTATGCTGAAAAGGCAAAAATCATTGCCGGTCTTGTTAAAGATCCTGTTGAGTTATTAATCAATGAAGACCTCGACAGACTCAATATTAAAGTGCCTGATTTGAAGGTTGCCTTTCACGCACCTTGCACCTTGCAACATGGCCTCAAGCAACAGGGCGTGGTTGAAAATCTTTTGCGTAAACTTGGTTTTAAACTGGTTGAAGTGACTGACAGTCATCTATGCTGTGGTTCTGCCGGAACCTATTCGGTTTTTCAACCGGAGATATCCAGCACCTTGCGCTCGAACAAGCTTAAAGCTTTAACAAAGGAAAATCCTGACATCATTGTTACCGCCAATATCGGTTGCCAGATGCATTTGCAATCCGGCCTCGACAAACCTGTCAGGCACTGGATTTCGCTCCTGGTTTAACGAAATTTTTCATCAATACCTGTAGATGTAACCAATACAATAAAGATTAGCTCGCTAGCGGGTTTGACGTCTCCAGTTGTCAACAATTTTAGCCACATCCAGGTCAAACTCCGGTTTCGACCATTCCGAGTAATAATCAGCATCCTGGCTGTTGGGTGTTGGAGAGGGTGCTGTTACCTGAAAACGGGTCGGTAATGGTATTGCTTCTCCAAGAATCAGAGCCTCACCGCGTGCCAGTGAAGAAAGTGTATTGACCAGGTCGGTTTCACCTTCAGGTACCAGTGAGCGAACATAAGTTTGATCATCCGGGTTGGTTAAACGCATACAGATATAATTCGAGCACTGTGACAAGACTGTTTCTGATAATTCATGTGGGCGCTGGCTGACAACCGTCAATCCTACGCCGTACTTTCTTCCTTCCTTGGCAATACGCTCCATTGCAACTCTGGCACCATGATATCTCGTTGTATTAGCTCTTGGTACATAATTGTGTGCTTCTTCGCAAATCAACTGTAATGGGAAATCCTTGCGTTTGGGGTTCCAGTAGTTAAATTCAAAGGCAAGCCTGCCCAGCTGCGCAGCCACAACTGGTCTGACATCGGAAGGCACCGGGCTGAGGTCGACCACGGTAACCTGCCTTTTCGGTTCAGTTAAACCGGTAAAGTCTTTAAGCAGGGTTTCCAGGGATTCCGAGTTGGTTCGACGTTTGGGTTTGAAGAGAAAATCGTAGCGTGCATCATTGAGTTTACTCTGTAACTTGATAAGGAATTCATCAAACTGGCCATACAGAGCCCCCTTGGTTTTGCCAAAATCGGTTTGTTGCTCATTGGCTTTCTTAAAATGCGTGTAGAGTTCAGCCAGAGAGAAATACACCGGCGAGTCTACAGAAAGCCTTTCGATATCCAGATGGGTATTGGATTTTTTTCGCAGGGCGAGTAGCACTTCTCTGAGATAGGCAATCTGGGTAGATGCCCCGGGGTCTTCACGTTCGATGAGTAGATCAATCAGTTCAGAATAAGTTAATAGCCAGTAGGGAATTTCAAGGTCGCGGGCATCCACGTAACGCATGACACTATGATCAAATGCGGCTTTGAGCTTGTTGTCGTCACTTTTCCAGCAGTATTCACCATGCAGATCAAGCAGAATTATGTGGGCATTGGGCATGGTTCTTAACGTGCTTTGCACTAATTGCGCTACAGTCCATGATTTTCCCGAACCGGACTGGCCCAGAATTGCTAGGTGCCGACCAAAAAGGGAATTGGGGTTGATGTAGGCATTGACGTCGGTATGACGTATGAGGTGGCCTAAACTGAAATTGAATTTCTCATTGTTTACGTATAGTGATTTGAGTTCATCGGCACACACCGGGTAAACCTCGGCACCGGCAGTTGGGAACCGGTTTACGCCCCGGGAGAAAACATCTTCATTAAGCAGTTCACCAATCGGGTTGCATTCAATATAGCGACTCATTAAACCATTGGCTTCTTCCTGCCAGTTGGATAATACGATGGCGATGACATGAACACCGGTTTGCTGGATGGATACATGGGTGCCAATCTGGCCAGTTAGCATGGAGTTTTCGCCATTACTGATGACGGGCTGAAAGCCTTCGTTATCTGATAGTAAACGGATGGTAAAAGTTCTTCCTTTTGCACTGATGAGCGTGCCAATCTGTGGTATTTCCATAGTCATAACTTGATCTTGGTGATTAAAGCCAGTGCGCCACTGACTGTTTAATTATTGTCATCTATGAAAATAACATAAGTTAGATTGAAGTACTAAACAGTTATTGGATACTATGGGAACATTGAAAATGACAAATCCTATGTCAGGAGCAAAGTAATGAGCAAAGTGACCGTAATTGGTGCCGGTTTTGGTGCATTAACCGCTGTCAGAAAACTGAGAGCCGCTGATGCTGGACTGGATATCACGGTTATCGCCCCTAAGGCCGAAATGATTTATTACCCCAGTCTTATCTGGATACCCTCCGGTCTTCGTCAGCCGGATGATTTGCGTGTGCCGCTGGATAATTTTTTCAGGAAAATGCGTGTCAATTTTCACCAGGGCAGTGCACAGGGCCTGGAAAATGGTGGCAGAACCGTTTTAACCGATAATGGTCCGGTTGCGTCAAAATTCGTGACCGCCTCAGGGAAATGGATGGTGGCACCATAGCACTTGGGTTTGCCGGCAACCCCAAGGAACCTTCAGCCATGCGCGGCGGGCCGATGTTTGAATTTCTGTTTGGCATTGATAAGCAGTTACGCAAGGAAGGCCGGCGGGACAAATTTAAACTGGTGTTTTTTACACCGGCTGCCAAGCCCGGCGCCCGTCTTGGACCCAAGGCAGTTGAGAGCTTGCTCGATGAGATGAAAAAACGTGATATCGAGACCCACCTGGGACACAAGATGAAATCTTTTGAGTCTAGCAGGGTCTGTACCGAGGGCGGTGAGTTTGATGCCGATTTGATTATATTCATGCCCGGCATGACGGGTAATCAGTGGTTTGACAATACTGAACTGCCACGCTCGGAAGGTGGGCTTATTAAAGCCAATCAACACTGCCAGGTGGAAGGTTTTGAACGTGTTTATGTTGCCGGTGATTCGGGTAGTTTCCCTGGCCCGGAATGGATGCCGAAACAGGCGCACATGGCAGATTTACAGGCAGAAGCCGCGGTTGCCAACCTGGTGTCAGAATTGAATGGTGCCCAGCCATATGAAACTTTTGATGTTGAGCTGGTTTGTATCGTTGATAGTTTCAATGCCGGCATGCTTGTCGCCAGAACAGAAAAACGCAATGTGGTATTGCCACCGTTAAGAGCGTTGCACTGGGCTAAAAGGGCATTTGAAAAACTCTATCTGCAAAAATACCGCTAATCTGATTTTCTAAAAACTGTCATATAGCAGTTTTAATGACATCAGTATTGATACGATGATTATCATCGGCTTGACCAGTTTGACCCCGTGTTTCATGGTCATATGCGAGCCGCTGTAACTGCCAATCATCTGGCCCAGTCCCATGATCAGTCCAATTTCCCAGACCACCAGGCCGGATAACTGAAAAAATATGAGCGCACTGATGTTGCTTGAAAAATTTAGCAGCTTGGTATGTGCCGTGGCCCTGGTCACGCCATAGCCAAGCAATGTGATGAAGGCAATCACGAAGAAAGCACCGGTACCGGGACCAAAAAAGCCATCATAAAAACCAATGCCAAGTCCTGCGGTCAGGGCGAATGTATAGTGGTTTAAACGCTGTCTGGCATCCTCGTCGGTCATGCGGTTTGAAAACATGAAAAACACAGAGAAGCTTATCAACAGTATCGGCAACAAGGCTGACAGGGTCTGCGTTTCAAACTGTTGAACAAGGAAGGCGCCGATCGCAGAACCAATAAATGCAGTGATCATCGATAGCCAGGCTGTTCTGAACGGCACATGACCTTTACGATAATAATTCAGGCTGGCGGTTAAAGTCCCAATGGTTCCCTGAAGTTTGTTGGTACCCAGGGCAACTGCCGGGGACAGGCCTGACCATAATAACAGCGGCATTGTTAGCAGGCCGCCACCTCCAGAAATACTGTCTACGAATCCTGCAGCAATGCCGGTAATGAAAAACAGTGCAATCAATTCTATGCTTAACTCCATAGCAACTGGATATTACGGATAGACTGACAGGATCACAAATGACGAATCTTGATAAAGTTAAATGGCATGTGGTGAAGGATGGCGCACAGCTGGCACGTGAGGCATCCGATAAAATTTTGCATGATGCAAGATTGGCGATAGCCGAACGTGACGAATTTAATGTCGTGCTTGCCGGAGGTAAAACGCCATTACATACCTACAAGCACTTGGCGAGAAATGATGCTGAATGGTCCCGCTGGCAGGTCTATTTTGGTGATGAGCGCTGTTTGCCCCGGGATGACATGGACCGAAACAGTTTTCAGATCTTTAACAAGTTTCTCAACGATGTAGCGGTACCGAAAACGCAGATTCATTACATACTGGCAGAATCAGGTTTTGATATTGCGGTCAGTGACTACGAGAGAAAAATCCGCCACGTCATGCCGTTTGACCTGGTTTTATTGGGTATGGGCGAGGATGGCCACACTGCCAGCCTGTTTCCGGGGCAGGAACATGATGAAAAAATGGAAGTCGTGGGCGTACCTGATTCCCCCAAGCCGCCCTCAGACCGCATCAGCCTGAACTATCCGTCTTTGTGCAACACCCGAAATATGCTCATCCTGATTGAAGGCGAGCATAAACGACCGGCAGTTCAAGCCTGGCTTGACGGGGAAGACCTGCCGATTTCGCGGGTTTCCGGTATTGAATCAACCGATGTTTATATTGATGAGTCTGCCTATCCAAGGTAAATTGACAGACTGTTTTTACATCATTGACTTTTCATCAGGCTCTGCTGATCGAAACGATCGGTTAGGGCTGTTTTTTTATGGTTACTCAAGCACTTTCAATAGAAAATCTTTGCAAGACTTACAAGGGGGGGCATCAGGCTCTGCAGGATGTCAGCCTGGAAGTTGAGCTGGGTGATTTTTTTGCACTGTTGGGACCTAATGGTGCAGGCAAATCAACTGCTATAGGCATTATCAGTTCTTTGGTTAATAAAGACTCCGGCCGTGTCGAGGTTATGGGGTTTGATCTTGATAAAGACCCGGTCAAGGTGAAGGAGCAGATTGGCCTGGTTCCCCAGGAGTTTAACTTTAACCAGTTTGAACCTGTTGGTGAAATAGTCGTTAACCAGGCTGGTTTTTATGGCATTCCACGTAAAGAGGCCTTGGTCAGGGCTAAAAAATATCTGACGCAACTTGATCTCTGGAGTAAACGTGATGCGGAATCACGTTCATTGTCCGGTGGCATGAAACGACGTCTGATGATAGCCAGGGCGCTGGTGCATGAACCGCGCCTGCTTATTCTCGATGAACCGACTGCGGGTGTTGATATTGAGATACGTCGTTCAATGTGGGATTTTCTTCGGGAAATCAATCGAAGCGGTACAACTATCATTCTGACAACGCATTACCTGGAAGAAGCTGAAAGTTTGTGTCGAAACATCGCTATCATCAGTTGTGGCAACATTGTTGAAAAGTCCGGTATTTCAGAGTTGCTCAAACGTATGCACCGTCAATCGTTTATTGTCAGCAGTCGTGAAAAAATTGCTGCTATTGATTTGCTCGAAAAATATCAACCGGAACTGCTTGATGACACCACTCTTGAATTGAGCCTGCACCAGGACACCGATATGAATGTCATGTTTACTGACCTGAGTCGGGCGGGTATCGATGTTGTCGGGCTGAGAAACAAGCAAAATCGCCTGGAACAGATGTTCATTGAAATGGTAAGCAACCCTAAAAATCTCTGTAAACCAGAACAGGTGACCGGGAAATAGTTCATGCAGTTGGCACGATACTACACAGCATTCAAAACCATCCTGTTCAAGGAAGTGCTGCGTTTCATGCGTATCTGGGTGCAAACGGTATTACCGCCGGCAATCACCACAGCGCTATACTTCATTATTTTCGGTAAGCTGATTGGTGAGCAGATCGGTGATATGGATGGTTACCGCTATATCGACTTTATCGTACCGGGTCTGATCCTGATGTCTGTGATATCAAATTCCTATGCGAACGTGGTATCAAGCTTTTACAGCAGTAAATTTCAGCGTCATATCGAGGAACTGTTGATATCGCCGGTACCCAATGCCGTCATCCTCGCCGGTTATGTTGGCGGTGGTGTTGCACGGGGCATTGTTGTTGGCATTACTGTCACGATTGTCTCGATGTTTTTCTCTGATTGGCAGATACACAGCTATGCAATAACCCTGCTGGTATTTTTTCTGACCTCGGTGTTATTTGCCATGGCCGGATTCATTAATGCCATCTATGCCAACAGTTTCGATGATATTTCCATCATTCCTACCTTTGTTTTAACACCG
>JARRJW010000117.1:0-5498 GCA_037388785.1 Gammaproteobacteria bacterium | reverse complement strand
TCTGGGCCGATCATGAGCATTTTTCTTTTGCCATGCCTTTTTCTGGTCAAAAGGTAAATCAGCCAACCGAGCATTATAAAAATCATATTTGGAAACAAAATCATGTTCGGGCACCACAGATTCATATTGATGCATCAACATAACGTACTTACAGTCGTTTATTGCCTTGTGCCATAGTTCACATCACTGATAATTTGACTGCAGTCGTTTGGTATAATAAATTTTTTTATTTCATTGTCTCGAAAGGTTAATTCAATGTCGTATTGATTGCCCTTTTGACCAGAAAATGGCATGGCAAAAGAAAAATGCTCATGATCGGCCCAGACCATCGGCGAAACAAGAAGGCTGATAAAAATTAACAGATTAAATTTCATGGACTTCTCCTTCATCTGTTTTTCTAAGCTTTTTATCCGATCCATCGTTGTGAACTAAAGCTGAAAATCGATGACTGACATGAGTTGCAATATTGTAAAACAATCTTGCACTGATAAGTGGATGGTAATTCGTTGTATTCATAATGCCTTCACGGGTTAAAACCAGTACGCTGGTTTTTTCAGTCGCAACGGCAATCGAGGAACGCGGTGAATTGGCAAACATGGAAATGTCGCCGAATACCTCGCCAGGTCCGATTAATTCCTCAATTCCTTCAGGTCTTAGAGCTGATTTATGAGTGATTTTGACCTTGCCACGCATCACCATGTACATGGTTTCGCTGGAGTCGCCGACATCAAAAATCTGCTGACCTTTTTGAAAATAATGCGCGCTGCTGGTGAGAATGAATTTGCGAATCTGCCAGGTTTTCATGTGTTTAAAAAGACCGCTTTTCTCAACTACTTCCTTACGAAGTGTCAAAGAAAGCATATCCCATAGTGACACGAGCCGTATTGTCGAAATTGCTAGCGGCGTGATCACAAAATCGGCAATCAAGGCAGCGAAAATAACCAGGGCACTTAAAAAGCCGAACTGGGCAACAGGTTCAAAGCCAGAAAAAGCAAACACAAGAAAACCGGAAATCAAGGCCAGTGACGTTGCCATTACCGGTAAAGCCTCACTGTGAATGGTTTCATACATTGCGGCATATTTACTGCGCTTGGTCTTGAGCTCCTGGTTATAACGCAACATAAAATGCATGGTGTCATCGACGGCAATACCAATCGCAATTGCAGCGGCCATCGTTGTGCCTATATTAAGAGGAATTTCAGCAATTCCCATAAACCCAAACAGCACTATCACCGGAAAAATATTGGGTAAAACTGCTATAAAACCGACTTTCCAGTCCAGGAACATCATGGAAATGATGATTAAAATAATCAATAACAACAAAACGATGGACTGTAATTGTCCTTTAATCATCGCATTTGTTGCAGAAATGGTAAGTACTGAGTCACCGGTAAGACGTGCCGTTAAGCCAGGGTCAAGATTTTCATCGATGTATTCCTGGATTTGGCTAACAACCTGGTTGAGTTCGAATGTGGAAGAAATATTGTGTCTGACCAGAATTCTGATACGGCTGTAATCTTTCGAGACGTAATTCTCAACATGTTCATATTTCAGAAAGATCATCAGTTCATTAACGATCTCATCGGTATCCGGCATTACGATTTCTTCAATTTCCTCAAATGCTGAATTTAATAATGACAGGTAGTCCATGAATGATGTGGTTGACTGGATGCCGGGTTGTTGATTGATAAATTGCTGTATATCCCGGGCCTGTTCCAGGTAGCGCACTTTTAAAAAGGTATCCTGAATACCGGAATCAATAACCAGTGACATCGATTCCAGTCCGGAAAGATGACTGTTAACCTTGTCAAATTGATGATGCACTTCAGACTCAGCACTCAGGCTATCGATAGGGTTGTGGTTAACCTTGATATTGAATATGCCATAAAAGGAATAAACGGAACTGGCGATAACAATTGCACCTATGTGCCAGCGATACCGACGTAAAAAGATGAAAAAAGATCTGGCCTTCTCAGGCTCTACATCAGGCGCATGCAGGAAGCTCGATTTACCATCAAGTTTCCAATTGCCCGTCACCCTTAACAACGCCGGGATCAATGAGATGGTAATGATAAAATTCAGCAGCAGCGCCATGGCTGACAGAATACCAAATTGCCATAACACCTCTATCCGGCTTAGCGTGATGGAAAGAAAACCAAGAAAAGTGGTTACAAAGGTCAACGATACAATGCCACCCATTTTTTCAGCCATTTTTCTTATGGCGCGTATCGTATCCATGCCGTCATGCTGGCCGCGCCTGAACTCTGCGAGCAAGTGAATATCTTCGGTAGAGCCGACAATAATCAATAATATTGGCACCATGGATGTCACCACATTCAGTGGAATATTAAGAAAACCCATGACGCCCAGTGTCCATAAAATGCTGATACCAGCGGTCATGACCGGTATCAGTACGTCGACGAGTTGTCTTAGCATGATAAACAAGGCAATCAGAAGTGCTGCCACCGCCAAGGGCACTAACCGACTCTGTTCAGAGCGAATCTGCGATGCTACCTCGGTGCGCACATGCTGAAAGCCAAGCGTAAAAGCTTCCTGGTAACTGCTCTTTAGCTCCTCGGTTACAACTTCAAGCGAATCGGTTATTTCTATGTCGGAAAAACCGGAGAGGTCTGATTTCAGAATAATGGCGACCGCCATCACTGAGCCATCTGTCGAAACCAGCGTTTTTTTAATGAATGGATTCGCTAAAGCTGCATTAAGTAATTTTTTCGATTCTTCGGCATTTTCCGGAATGTTAGCCAGATAGGGGTCTTTATTAAGATAGCCCTCTATCGTTCTTATATAAGGGACTGTGAAAAGGCTTTCGGTTCTTTTCACAAAATCCAGGGCTTCAATCTTGTCAATGGCTATTTTTAAGGCTTTTAGTTTGCTGGTTTCAAGCAAATGCTCATCAGACAAATATAAAAGGATAACTTTTTCTTCACCAAATTCTTCAATGATCTGATCGTAATAATCTCGTTCCGGGTCATTTTGCACCAGCAGATCTTCAGCTGAAATCTGGACTTTGACCTTGTCCAGTTGGGTAGCCGAAAGCAGACTGACAATTAGCAGTACAGTCAGGACAATCCAGGGGTGTCGACAGAAAGTGATAAGAAGTTTATGCATATTCCTATAACTTTAGCTTATGTTAAGCCCAGTTGTAATGATTTAATTTCAACAGCACTCTTCAAACCGGTTGTATTATAAAGCTTTATAGAATAATTCAAGTTATCGTGATATTAACGACCATTAACAATGGAAAATGAGATACAGCTTTTTCAAACCCCTGTAACGGATTGTGCTTATCTGGATAACAGGCTCAGTTGCAATCACATTGTCGACCCGAAGTACCCATTGTCGCCGGAAAAATACGATTTTCTACTTGGTATGGGTTTTCGGCGTAGCGCTGACATTATTTACCGCCCAGCCTGCAACAATTGCGATGAATGCAAAAGCAGTCGAGTGCCAGTATCAGCGTTTATACCCAGTCGCAGCCAGAGACGGGCCTGGAAAAAAACACTGGGAACCCTGGAATTTCTGGAAAAAAAGGCTGAATTTAACCCTGAGCATTTTCAGCTTTATCGTCAATATATTCAGGCAAGACACCTGGAAAGCGATATGAAAGAATCTTCTGAGGAAGAATACATGAGTTTCTTGACTTCAAAATGGAGCCATACCCTGTTTCTTGAGTTGAGAAATGCCGGAAAACTGTTTGCCGTGGCTGTGACTGACAGACAGCCTAATTCACTTTCTGCTGTTTATACTTTTTTCAACCCGGACTTTGCCAGCTTAAGCCCGGGGGTAATATCGATTTTAAGCCAAATTGAGTGGGCAAAAAAACTGGGGGTTGACTGGCTTTACCTGGGATATTGGATTAAAGACTGTCAGAAAATGCTTTACAAGACTCAATATCGACCCATTCAGGTATTTGATGATGGTCATTGGAAATACATGAAGACCGTATGATATAATTTGCCGCGTTTTTTTAGGCTGGAAAAGTCAACTATGGCAAAAGAAGATTTTATTGAACTTGATGGTGTTGTTACTGAAACACTACCCAATGCAACTTTCAAAGTGGAGCTCGAAAACGGCCATGTGGTCAATGCTCATATCTCGGGAAAAATGCGCAAGCATTACATTCGCATTCTCACCGGTGACAAGGTAAAAGTTGAATTGACACCTTACGACCTGACCAAGGGACGTATCGTATTCCGTGAAAGGTAAGCTGGTCTGTAATTGTCAATGACAGTTTTTTAATGAACTGTCAGTGACTCAATTTCAAACTCAGGTTTTCCTTCAGCAGATAGGCTTACCCTGACACTACCACCCTCCTCCAGTGAGCCGAACAACAGTTCTTCCGCCAAAGGTTTCTTGATTTCTTCCTGAATCAGTCGCGCCATGGGTCTGGCACCCATCAGTGCATCATATCCTTTTTCGGCTAACCATTGTCTCACCTCTTCAGAGATAGTCAGTGTGACTTTTTTCTGATGAAGCTGTTCTTCGAGTTCGAACAGGAACTTATCAACCACGAAGCTGATGGTTTTACCATCAAGTGGTTTAAACTGGATAATATTGTCCAGACGGTTTCTGAATTCGGGAGTAAACATTTTTTTGATTACTTCCATGCCATCACTGGTATGGTCCTGGGCGGCAAAACCGATCGATGGTCTGGACATTTCAGAAGCACCCGCATTGGTTGTCATAATGATAATGACATTTCTGAAGTCTGCCTTGCGTCCATTGTTATCGGTCAAGGTGCCATGGTCCATGACCTGAAGTAATAGATTAAACACATCCGGATGCGCTTTCTCAATTTCATCCAGCAACAGGACAGAATGAGGATGTTTGTTGACCTCTTCGGTCAGCAGGCCACCCTGATCATATCCGACATAGCCAGGAGGCGCGCCAATCAGCCGTGAAACGGTATGACGTTCCATGTACTCGGACATATCAAAACGAATCAATTCAAGTCCCAACACCCGTGAAAGCTGCCGCGTAACCTCTGTTTTGCCGACACCAGTAGGCCCGGAAAACAGGAAAGAACCAACCGGCCGTGTTTCGGTTCCCAGGCCCGAGCGGTTCATGCGAATTGCAGAAGCCAGTACATCGATTGCTTCATCCTGCCCAAACACAACAGCACGAAGATCTTTGTCCAGCGTTTTAAGTGCTTCAGTATCAGAAACAGAAACCTTGCGAGGCGGAATGCGCGCAATCTTGGAAACGATGTTTTCAATATCAGTGACACTGATGGATTTTTTTCGTTTCGACTTTGGCAATAACTGCATGGCAGCACCCGCCTCATCGATTACATCAATGGCCTTGTCTGGCAGATGACGGTCATTAATATATTTATCAGATAGTTCTGCAGCAGTTTCCAATGCTTTTTTGGAGTACTTGATGCCATGATGTTCTTCGAAACGAGACACCAGCCCCTTGAGAATATCAATGGTTTGTTCAACGGTAGGTTCATCGACGTCAATTCGCTGAAACCGTCGAGC
>JARRJW010000116.1:0-5505 GCA_037388785.1 Gammaproteobacteria bacterium | reverse complement strand
ACTTAAAGAAACCCACCCGGTAATCAAGCCAATCCTCAATCACTTGCATGATTTGAATAACAGCAAGATACGTAAATACCAGCAATTTACCGTTTTAGAGTCCGGCATTAATGCCATGGCTTTTCCTGCTGGCACAATTTTGCTGACTGCAGAATTTATAAAAGAAATCAACAACGACACTTTCACCATAGATGAAATTGCTGCCGTACTGGCCCATGAAATCGGCCATATTGAACTGGGGCATGCCAAAGAAAGAATCACAGAGAAGTACCGTCATCAGGCCGCTAATGTCGCAGTAAATATTGCCTCATCCAACCCATTGTTACGTTATGGGGCGAAAACGTTGTCTTCATTGTTGAAACAGAAATACAGTCGTGAACAAGAACATGAAGCCGATAGCTATGCTTATAATTTATTATCCGCTTCAAAATACAACTCGTATGGTGTAATTTCGGTATTGAAGAAATTCAAAGGATTTAAAAACTCTGACGAATGGGCTGTATTATTCAGTAGCCACCCTGCCCTTGACGATAGAATCACAAAACTGGAAGCAATAAACAACGTTGCCTAAGCCTCATTGCAAGCTTAGTGTTATGAAGAGGACTTGGCCTGATCCCCCCATATTTCTTTCAAGCGTTTGTCTCGGCCACAGCTATATCGATAAAAGTTATATCGTATTGGATTTTTCTTGTAATAATCCTGATGATAGCTTTCATCTCCCTTGACTGGGTAAAAAGTTGATGCATCCAGTATGGGCGTTATCACTTTCTTATCAGGAAACTGGGAAACCACTTTCATTCGTGACTTTTCAGCCATTTTTCTTTCTTTTTCATTAGCTACAAATATCGCGCTCAAGTAACTATGCCCCTTGTCACAAAATTGTCCTCGTGCATCAAAGGGGTCTATATTCACCCAATAATGCGCCAATAATTTTTCGTAACTGATTATTTCCGGGTCATAGGTAATTTCTACAGCTTCATAATGCCCCGTATGATCACCGCGATAAGTTGGATTTTTAATCGTTCCACCGGTAAACCCTGATATCACATCAGTCACACCTTCAAGTTTTTCAAAATCTGATTCCAGACACCAGAAACATCCCCCGGCAAAAACAGCTTTATCTGCGACCGCAATATTTACAGAAAATAAAAAAACCACTAGCAGTAATGAAATTTGTTTCACTTGTAATCTCCAGTTTCCCGATATCCATAGTAGACCTGAAATTATTCTTTAATATTTCAGCGCAGTTTATGCTTTAGATCACACATGTCAGACGCCTGAGCTGAGAGTTAGCACTGATATTAAAACCTTTGTACCTAAAAAAACAAAAACCCGCCAGGGAGAACCATGGCGGGTAGAAACTCTGCAAAGGAGAGTTAATCAAGCATAGACGTCAATCGTATTTCCCTCAGCTTTTGGTGCTGATTCCTCAACAGGTGGCACTTGCTCTTGAGGCTGAGATTGTTGAATTTCCTGTGCCAGTTTTTGCTGACTGGCATCTACAGTATTGCCTGTTTGAGCTGCTCCTGTTGCTATTGCAGCAGATGAAACTGCACCCGTAATATCCATTGAACTACTCCTTTTACCAACTATGTCTATCTATGTGACTACCAAAACAGAGAAAAGTTGTTCAATCCAAGAAGTTAGTTCCTAGAAAAAGCTCGATTTTTTTATTTGTACGGGCCTGCCTGATTAAATGGTATTTAGCTCTAGCTTTGTTTATTTGTCGCAGTGAAACCCAGTAGAATTTTTTTAAGCAAAAAATTATTTCTCTGCCATAATCAGGAAATGAATATAAGAAAAACAACGTTTCTGATCGCTATAGGCACTGTAATAGCTATGCCTGCCCAGGCTTTTTTCTGTTCCAGTTTTGGTAAATCCAAACGGCCGCCACCACCAATGATGTCACCAGTTTATTCGTACTATTCACAAAACCCCTTATACACGCCTTATGGCTATCAAAGCTTTTATTTTCCAAGATACCAAGGATGGACTGTTCGCTAAATTGTTGGCTTAAAATATTATGAAGGAAAACTTCATACCCCTGCTCTGAAAGAATCTGTTGCATCAGGTAAAGATCATCAGAATTATCATCAATTATAAAAATTTATACCTGTGTAAAGCTGGGAAGGTATACCTTTATCAGCTGCCGAACTCAATATCTTCACGAACCAGATCCAATCCTTCAGATGCGCATTGGTGGTCAACATCACCAGGTGTTTTCACTGCCGGTGCACCGGCAACGCCGATACCACCGTAAAAAATCCCGGCCACATTCACTGGCAGTCCGCCGCCCCATGTCATGGCACCGGGTATTCCTTTCATGAATTCCCGGTCCATTAAGTTTTGTGAGGCCGTTTTAAAAGAAGCAGCGGTCCAGGCTTTTCCCTGGCTTACTTTTATGGTGTGTGCCCCGGCCAGGGGATTTCTGACAAATGCCAATAACATCCCATCTCGATTCACTACTGCAACCGCTACATTATTTCCCTTTTTAGTACAAACATCGTAAACAGCTAATGCCAGTTTATTTGCCATTGGTGCGGTCAAAGAATTTGTAGAAACAGAGACCATCTCTTCAGACATAGCTGATTGAGTTAAAAAAACCAGAATCAATCCTGAAAATATAGATGAGAAAAGTTTTCGCATGAATACCATCCATTACGTAAAGTTAAAAAACCACTATTAAAGAGCCAGCCAAGGCTTTTAATAACTGACTTGTCTTTTCTGGATAATTTGCGTCCATCTACCCGGACGAAACCTGAACAATGATTTTATCAAATAACCTTTCAAGACTTACTTGTTAGTTTGTTGCATAAGCCTTTCCTGCATGGCCTCAATATGATATTTGAAGGTGTTGAAATAATATTGCTTCTGTTCATCATCAATTGGGGCATTTTTGATTTTATACCAAACCTCTTGATGTATTAGCGAGATAGACTCAATAACAGCTTCTAAATCATGCCCTTTTAGCGCATTTTCGATTTGTTCACAGAGGTTTATGGTTTCATCAACGGAGGTGTGTTTAATATCAAAAGTCTTCAGCGTGCCATTATCAGCATCAGAATGCTCATTTTTTATTTGTGACATTTTCCCTATATCCTTAAAAATCTGATGTAAATTTATCTACCAGCATACAGCGTAAACAATAATGTATTTTCTAGCGTATGATATTTCCTGTTATTTGTGAATAATTAGATTTTAGAAAACAGCCTACGCAGAGATCACTTAATGCACATAACTGATCGTTGCAGTGTATAAGTTTCACCTGGATCAAAATTGCAGGATAAATTTGTTCGCCATGTGACTGATGTACAAAACTTTAATATCCCCGTCTCAGAAACTTGTCCTGCGAAACGCCAACTTAATAAACGTATAGTTGTTTCTACAAGGTGTCAGTACTTTGCCATTGATGGCTGCGCCCAGCGATGGTACCTGATACATTAAGGCAATCTCAATGTCAGTGGTTCAGGTATGTTGATTTTTGGAATGACCGATATCAGTGCTGAAGGAAAGCTCTGCAGAAGCAAGATTACGTGCGCATCGTGTTGGTTTTGGCGCTATTGAATTTCATGGTGCCCATTGATAACAAGTGCTGGGCTTGGCATGCAGCAACGGCTCTCAATGTCGACCTGACCGATGTATGCCAATCAATACCTGCACTGCAAGCCATGGAAAGCTTTTAAGCCAGATTATTGCCAACAAGCTCCATTAAGCTGTGAATAGGTTTTTGCCAGTTAGCCTGCTCTGCACCATTCATGAAATTGATACGACAACTGCCGCAGGAAGTCACCAGCGCTTCAGCGCCGGTATCATCAACCTGCTGTGCTTTCAGGTTGAAAGTTTTTTGTCTAAGCTCAGAAGCACTGTTAATCAGAAACACTCCGGCTCCACCACCGCAACAATAATTCATTTTGCCATGTGAATCCATTTCACGCAGTTCAACACCCAGTGCCTTCAATACGGTGCGTGGTTCATCAATGACACCACCATGACGTCCAACCTTGCAGGGATCATGATAAGTCACAACCGGTGCAGACTGTAACGGATTCACTTTCAGACGGCCTTTTTCGATTTCCCTGCCCAGAAACTCAGAAACAGCCAGCACTTCAAATGGCAGTGGTGAGCCGTGCTCATTTGCACCTTCCCAGCGCATTGCTGGGTAAGCATGTCCGCACTCAGGTACGATAACCACCTTGGCACCCAGCTTGATAGCCTGGCTGGTAATCCGTTCAGAAGCCAGTTTCTGAACCTTTTCATAGCCCGACAACAATCCGAAGTTGGCACCTTCAAAAGCACAGCTATGCATAGTCCAGCTAGCACCGATGTGATTCATGACGTTGACGGTCGAACGCAGTACGTCTTTGTACAACTGGATATCCAGGGTTGAAGTCAGTACAAGAATTTCCGCCTTATCCTTATCCAGTGGAACCTCCAGCCCTTCAGCCTGGAGTTCTGCAATAACATCGCGCAACATATCTGCACCAGCACCAAAAACCGTTCCCTTTGTGCCCTGCTCCTGCATCACCGCTCGCAACTCAGCAGGAATAAGCCCGGCTTCAGCAAGTGCCTGTCGCATGACATTCACCCCGCTCGCGATATCAATGCCCATTGGACAGACAATTCCGCATCGTCCACACTCGGTACAGCTGTCGTAAACAAGTTCCTGCCAGTCTTCAAGGTCCTTTTCGGTGATATCAGGTGTCGTCATGCGATAAACAAAACGAAAAGGACTTTTTTCACGCCGGTAAAAACGTTTCAGCAAATCCAGCTTGCGCGTAGGGGTGTATTTGGGGTCTTCTGTTGTCACATAGTAGTGGCAGGCTTCAGCACAAAGACCACAATGCACGCAGGATTCAAGATCAACCGCTTTTGGTGCATCCATTTTTTCTGCAAAAACAGCCTTGGCTCGCTTGACCCGCTCGTCATCAGGGCAGTCTGTTGGCATAGCCATCTGAGACAGCCCTTTGATCTGCCCAAGAAAACCACGAAATGCATTCATATCAACAGCCATTGTTTTTCCCCGCTTAGATATTTACACCACGACGTCCAAAATGGGCACCGATGTATCCACGACTGAAGAAAACCGTGAATGTATGCATCAGCATGCTGAAGGGAAAATAAATCAGCAGTAGTTCAGCAGTGAACAGATGCAGTATACGCAATGATTCATAAGACCGTGCCAACGCCAGGCAGCCCGTCAACATGACAATAAAGGTAAGAATAGACGCGAGGTGGTCACCCCGGGTGGAAATGATTTTTGTTACCGGGTGTAAAATCCGGTGCAGCCAGAGTATCAACAAACCAGCAAAAGCCATTTCGGCGGTAACAATAAAGGCCCAGTGAGGCATTGCTGGCCAGTCAAAGCCAAAAATATTATCCCGGTAAAACTCAATATGCGGTGCGGCGAAAACCAATAACAAAAAAAGACCAATATGAAACAGGTAGCCCGCATAAACGGTCAGGCGGATACGTGGCATGAACTCACGATGGGGAACGAACCGCGTG
>JARRJW010000115.1:0-5509 GCA_037388785.1 Gammaproteobacteria bacterium | reverse complement strand
CCGGGCAATTGATTTGATCGGCAAAATTGATTGCATCGAAATACCGTAACACCAGCATGGTGTCCTCTACGTGGTCCGGACGTTGGTTCAGGTAATGGCTGATCTCGGCACCAGACCCTGATTTTACAAACAGGTTTCTGCCCTCGGCCCAGCCAAATGTGGGTACGCCGATCGCCAGCAGATCGGCCTGGTCCATTATGGCCTGTGACATCAAGGCCAGGCCGCCTGAAAAACTGACACCCTCAAATACAAGCTTGTTCATCTGGTCCTGACATAGCAGGCATCCAACTCTTGCAGCCTGCATGTAATCGCAGACTGCCGCACGGATAACAGATGATTCCGGTGTTTCTATCCCGGTGAGTACATAGCCCCAGCGGGAAGGGTTTGACAGCGCAGTCTTCGAGATACCGAAACCGCGAATATCCACGCTCAGTACATTCACACCCTGCCTGGCCCACTCCCAGCGAGGCTTGCTCTGATTACCATAGCCATGACAGTTGATTACCAGGGGACGCGGCTTGTCATCTTGCCAGCGCAGCAAATAAGCAGAGATACGGACATGGCCCAGTGAGAGGAAAGACACAATCTCGGCCCTAACCCCGGGAACTTCCTCCGATGTATGGGAGTGATGTTCAATCCCCGGGTCAATCTGCTCAAGTTGCATGCGTGTGCTGCGCCAAAAAGCTGAAAAATCTTCCGGACGGGTTATCGATGGCTTGAATTGATGCCGCATACGCTCAATTCTAGCCTAGTATTAAAGTACTGCAGGTTAGCGATTGAAGAAATTGATTTTTTCACCTTTAAGGGCTTGAAGGTATGGTATCAACCGATGTGCTAAAACAGCTATCGTTTTTTCAGGGACTGCATGGTGCTGCATTAGAAAATCTTGCCAGCGCCGCTGGGATCGTCGAACTGGAAAACAATGAACTGATTACCCGTCAGCATGACCGTGCGATTGCGTTGTACCTGTTGTTGTCGGGAACTGTCCAGTTTCTGATCAAGGTAGAAGGCACCGGAAAATTAATGGTTGGCGTCAATTCAGGACATGGCCTGATTTTCGGATGGTCAGTGTTTTTTGCACCATTTCGCTACACGACCGACGTACGATGCGAGGGTCCCTGCCGCCTGCTGCGTATACCCCATCACGTGATAGATGAATTAATGGAAAGCGATCAAAGCAGCGCCGTAATCCTGTTGCGAAGGGTCGCACAGTCACTGGCCGACCGCCTGCAATCAGAACAGTCGAAATTGCTGGAAGCCCCTGAATCAGGCCTGACATCTCCCGGTATCCTGCCGGGCCCAATCAAGGATACTGACCTGCCATGGCAAGTCGATGCACTGAGTTCTGTGGATACGATGGCCGATTTTCTTGGCCATACCTCGTTGTTCGAGGAACTGGATCAGTCGTTACTTGATTGGCTTGCCCACCAGGCAGTCGTTCAAACCTATGCCATGAACGACGAGTTATTCAGCCAGGGGAGCATTGCAGATAATCTGTATCTACTGATTGATGGCCGTGTGGGTTTTTCATTGTGTGATAACGGTGATGAGCACCGTGTTTTCTTGAGGGCGATAGAAGGCGCAGGCAGTCCGCTGGGCTGGTCCGCACTGGTGGACCCGCGCCGCTATCGTATCTCGGCACGTGCACTCGAAGTTACCCATGTGGGAGCACTGCCAGGAGACAATCTGCAAAAATTATGCGAACAACAACCCGGGACATGTGTACGTATTATGCGGCGCGTGTTGCAGATTATCAGCTCACGGTTGCGTTTAACGCGGGTCCGTCAGGTTGCATCCCGATATGGTGAGGAAGTCAAGGCAATGCGGGTCATCCTCGACCAGGCGGCAGAAACCCTGCATGTAACCTCGCCTTTACACAAGATTCCTTATCTGCTTGAAAACCGGCTGACATTGTCTGATGCATTTCATGCGCTGGAACTGACGCGAGCACATGGCGACCCTACAGAACGCGATCTTGCTGAACTGTCTCTGGAGATATTACAGGACGTTCACAAAGAGCTTGAGTTTTATCAGGGCCTGCAAAAAACATATGAAGTGGTAGCGAACGCACCTGAAAAAACATCGTCACAAGAGATCCGGCGGCGAAGCATGGAAGCATTTACCCGGGTATTCGAAAAGCTGTCCTGCCGGGTGCAGGGAGAGGAAAACCTGCCTAAGTCAGGAGGTAATATTTTCATTATGAATCACCTGGAAAATCATATGGAAACCATGTTGCCCAATGAATTCAGGCTTACCCTGGACAGTCATTTTGTCTCCAGCATGATTCTCTATAAGCATTATCATGAAGCACCCATCCGAGTCGTACGCAAGCCAGAACTGGGCTGGTTTGGATATCAGCAGTACTTTGATCGTCTGGACTATCTTTATGTTTATGGCGGCGAAATGGACGAAGAGGACCTGGATCAGGACCTGACGCGTGAAAAACGAAACCGTTATTTTATTGATCATGCGGCGGAATGTCTCAGGCAAGGACGGAATATACTTATTGCACCTGAGGGCAAATGCTCTTATACCGAGGATTCTCCAGGCCCATTCAAGTCAGGTGCTTTTCGACTTGCCGCTGCGCTAATGCCGGAGCCTCTTATCATACCGGTAGCCGTTGCAAACTTCGATAAACGCCTGACTCGCACAACAACCGCAGCAATCGTCTTTCCTCCTCTACGGTTATCCGAGCACGTGAAGGATGTAGAAAACGAAGATCAGCTTTTTGCTTTTGTCGATCAGATCCAGCAAAAATTCAGAGGCTATGTAGACGCGGCAATCGAACTGGCAAATAGCTAAAGGAGCTTTTTAGCAAATAAGAGAAAACCATCTGGCAACAGCTTGAAATAAGCTGAAATAAAGATTCATAGACTATATAAATTCAGAAATATCTTCTTCACGAATTAATTTCTGAAACGCGGGTTTTGCAAATAAAAAACCTTGCTGTAGGTAGATGCCAAGGTCCAAAAGACAATCTCTCTCGGAGGTGTTTTCAATTCCCTCCGCAATTATACCGATGTTGAGTTCATGACACATAGTGACGACACCCTTTATAATGGCTTTACGAGGTTTGCTTGAATCTATGCCGCGTATAAGCGCCATATCCAGTTTCACATAATCCGGTTGAAATTCGGCCAACAAATTTAGACCAGAAAAACCAGCACCAAAATCGTCTATAGCTGTTTTGAAGCCTTTGGATTTGTAGTAGTCAATGATTGATTTCAGGTGACTATTATCATCAACTTGCTCGCCCTCTGTAACTTCAAACATAATTTGTGAACTGTTTAATGAATATTCTTTCGCAGCTGCAAGTGTTGTGCGAATACAAAGCTCAGGACGGTAAACAGCCCGCGGCATAAAATTAATGCTGACAAGGGATGAAAGTCCGAGGCGTGATACAAGTTCGATCGTCTTTACTCGGCACGTTTGGTCGAACCGGTAAAGGTTATCTTCATTAACCTGTTCAAAAACCGTTCCCGCAGGTTCTCCCGCCAAACCTCTGGCAAGGGCTTCTTGAGCAAAGACTCTCTTGTTTTTAAGGTAAACGATTGGCTGAAAAGCCATACTGAAATCAAAACCAAGGCTTTCACCATGAAGACATTGACTGCATCCAAGTTCGCGAAAATCTGATGGCGTTGTTTTTATCTGTGGGGTCATAGACTTAACTACAATATCCAAATAATTATCTAATAATCGACCAAAAGCCATAAAACTTTAAAAGATAGTTCATCGCTCAGCATCACGCCACAACCCCGAATTGCCGGGCACATTAAAAAAAGACATAAACAATATGAATTATCTAATTAATCAGTGGTCATATAACATATATCGCATGTGTATTGTCACTTGCCGACGCTCAATCATTTTTCATCTTGTACAGGTATTTTCATGTTTAACGGCCTCCTTAATTTTTCCTTATGGGAATATATCGCCTTAACGCTTTTACTCACTCACGTCACGATAATTTCCGTGACGGTATTTTTACACCGCCACCAGGCTCATAGGGCCCTGGAATTACACCCGCTCCTCAGTCACTTTTTCCGTTTCTGGCTATGGCTGACAACCGGCATGATTACCCGCGAATGGGTTGCCATTCATCGCAAGCATCACGCCAAATGCGAAACCGAGGATGATCCCCACAGTCCACAGACACGCGGACTTGAAAAAGTACTCTGGCAGGGTGCGGAGCTTTACCGGGCTGAAGCCAAAAATCAGCTCACCATGGAAAAATTTGGTAAAGGTACCCCGAATGACTGGCTTGAAAGAAATCTTTACCAGCGTTTCAACTTTCTCGGTGTCAGTTTTCTGTTAGTAATACAGTTTCTACTGTTTGGCACAGCCGGTGTGGCTATCTGGGCAATTCAAATGCTTTGGATCCCGTTCTGGGCCGCTGGTGTAATCAATGGTCTCGGTCACTATTGGGGCTACCGCAATTTTGAGATTCCTAACATGGCCACCAATATTTCTCCCTGGGGAATTCTCATCGGTGGTGAGGAATTGCATAACAACCATCATGCCTTTGGCAGTTCGGCCAAGTTCTCCAACCGCTGGTGGGAATTTGATATTGGCTGGTTTTACATCCGGTTATTCTCCCTGCTGGGACTGGCCCGAGTACTGAAAGTCGCTCCACGACATACTCTTGTTTCAGAGGCGCCACAGTTAAACATGGATTCGATCAAGGCATTGACGGTCAACCGCCTGCAACTACTGAGTGATTATCGCCGTAAGGTGTTGAAACCCGTATTCCGAGATGAAATCCAGCATGCTGAAAAACCCTGGCGCCGCCTGTATCGTAAAGCCGGGCGCATGGCCTCTCTAAACAGCGCCCTTTTAAGCGAAGCAGATCGTCAAAAATTATCAGCAGTGCTTGATAAAAATAACGTGCTACAAGTTGTCTACCAGTTTGAACAACGTCTGCAGAACATCTGGCAGCAACAGGCTTCAAATCATGAAGCCAGATTAGAAGCCCTGCGACTCTGGTGCAATCAAGCAGAAGCCAGTGGCATCGCTGCGTTGCGTGAATTTGTCAGCATCGTTAAAAGTTACAGAATGCTGCCACTGCATTAAGCCTATATAGAGTCACATGATGCAGTCCTTGATGCCACTGTAAGTCGTTTACGTCTGGTTGTACTGGCAGCTTTAACCACCATACTGGGTCTAATCCCGCTGTTGTCGGATATTTTCTTCGTTAACATGCCTTTGACCATTATGGCTGGGCTTTGCGACGGTTTGACGTTGGAGTTTGCAGCAATAATCTATGCGATATTGTTTTATTGTTTAATGTCAAAGCGAATGCCTGAACTTTTGAATATTCTACTTAGTTGACAAGCCTTAAGCATTTTATCAGTATTCGGACAGTATAAATTGAGTTTCATCAGGGACCTTTTTTCATGAATAAGCTATCTGTTTTACTGATTATATTCACTGTTTCATTCACAGTTGCCGCCGAACAGGGAAGTTCGATTATGTTTGAACAGAATGACAAAAACAGTCATTTGGTAACAAT
>JARRJW010000114.1:0-5522 GCA_037388785.1 Gammaproteobacteria bacterium | reverse complement strand
TGACGATGGGTAACACCGAATTTGGGACCGACCGCATCGACACCATGGGAAACGGGGTGAACGCCGCATTCAGCGAGCAGAGGAGCCAAAAAGGGTGAAGCGGGTAAGGTGCGGTTGTAACCATCGTACGGGTCTGCGATATCCAGTACTTCATCGACATCGGCTGTAACGCCATGTGTTGCCTCGCGGATGGCATCAAGTACACCCTTGTTCTCCTCAGAGGTTTCCCTTTTCATACGCAGCGCAATGAAGAAAATACCTGCCTGTACGGGATCAACCTTGTCTTCAAGGATGGCTTTCATACCCAGGTGGGCTTCTTGCTGGGAAATGTCCTTGCTGAGTTCAGGACCGGTGGCGATGCGCTGAATAATTGAACGCATGGTCAGTTGTAAATCTGTATCGATTAATTCGTTAGCATTACTCATGATTATTCCGGAGGGTCAAAGAAAAACCGGCATATTATAATGCCGGTTTATAGATAAAAAATAACGCTGCAATTGTGTTTATCGATGAATGACGGTGCTCAAAACCAGCTCATGTTCGAAGAAAACCGAGTATGCATCGTAATCCCAGCGTGTGATCGGTGGTTCACCGACTGCTGCGAACGATTGGGCCGGTTCACCAAAACGTTTTTTCACTGTATCCATGTTCATACCACGGGAAGGCCTGGGTATGCCTGCCGGAGAATTTGGCGCTTCCTCGTTAATGACATCAATCAGCAGCACATCCGATAGTGCAACTGGCGCTGTAAAGGCCAACCCGGCTGAAAGAATCAGACTGAATATCAGTTTCATAATTTTTCCTTTTATGGTCTGTCTGGGTTAAGAATACAACATCTTTACAAAAAAGTTGAACAATTAAGGCAAACTTTGTGAAATCAAACAAGTAATCGATAAAATTTTAAACCGCCGGTATTTGCCAAAAATACCTTTTAGGACACTTTTGTTACTTTACAAAAGCTTACCAAGAAATTTGGCGGCATTTTTGTTTCCAAAACGACCGAAAAGTCAGCAGTATATAAAAATGACTGGATGTATAACAGCAACTAACGGCATTTATCAAAACAGATAACTTTGGTTGGTAGTTAATATTTTGCCTGTTACCATCTGGGCATGTTTAAACCTCTCGAACTTTATATTGGCCTGCGTTACACCCGTGCCCGCAGTCGTAATCACTTTATTTCATTTATCTCGGCCAGTTCCATGCTGGGTGTGATGCTGGGTGTGATTGCGCTGATTGTGGTGTTATCGGTGATGAACGGTTTTCACAAGGAGGTTAGAGAACGCATTCTAGGCATGACTTCTCATGCCAGTGTCCGCTCAGTCCATGAGAACATGAGTGACTGGAAAAAAGCGATGAAACTTGCCGGACAACACCCTGAGGTGATTGGTGCCGCGGCTTTCATTGAGGGCCAGGCCATGCTGGTTAACCGCAGTTACGTCTCGGGTGCTGTTATCAGGGGTATTTTCCCAATCCAGGAACCTGCGGTGTCTGATGTCGGCGAGCACATGGTCACCGGTCAGCTAATCGATCTTAAGGCCGGTGAATACGGTATTATCATTGGCCAGGAACTGGCTAATATTCTGGGTTTGCTGGTTGGTGACAAAGTAACGGTTGTCACCCCGCAAGCCAGTATTACCCCAATCGGTACTATGCCGAGACTGAAGCGCTTTACCGTCACCGGTATTTTTGAGGTAGGTATGGGCGAATACGACCGCGGCATTGCACTGGTACACGCCAGGGATGCCGCCAAACTATACCAGATGGGGGAATCCGTTACCGGTGTCAGGCTGAAACTGAAAGACCTGTTCATGGCGAGGAAAGTCGCGACTGAACTGGCGGTAGATATGGATGGGCTTTACCGCATATCGGACTGGACCCAGGAACACCGTAATTTCTTTAGTGCGCTGGCCACTGAAAAGCGCATGATGGCCCTGATCCTTTTGCTCATCGTCGCTGTAGCAGCGTTTAATATTGTATCAACACTGGTGATGGTGGTGACCGATAAACAAAGCGATATTGCCATATTGAAGACGCTGGGGGCGACTTCAAGAATGATCATGGGCATATTTATTTTTCAGGGCATGGTCATTGGTTTAATTGGTACCTTGCTGGGAATGACAGGTGGTGTACTGATAGCAGAAAACCTTGAGCAAATTGTCAGTACTATTGAACAGGTTTTTCATGTGCAATTCATTGACCCCAATATCTATTACATTAACCGCTTGCCTTCTGACCTGCACTGGAATGATGTCTGGTTAATCGGAGGCTCGGCTTTTCTGATCAGCCTGTTGGCGACGCTGTATCCTGCCTGGCTGGCATCCCGCACCCAACCTGCCGAGGCTTTGCGCTATGAGTAACAAGCCGGTTATACAGTGCAGCAAACTGGGTAAAGTCTACGACAGTGGGCCGCAATCGCTGGAAATTCTTAAGGATATTGATCTTAGCCTGATGTCCGGAGAACGGCTTGCCGTAGTTGGTGCTTCGGGCTCGGGTAAAAGCACGCTGTTGCACTGTCTGGGCGGGCTTGATGATATTTCTTCAGGCCAGCTCTATTTTGATGGTGTCGACTATTTTGCCCAGTCCCACCGGCAAAGAGCAGAATTAAGAAACCGGCATTTGGGATTTGTTTACCAGTTTCATCATCTACTGCCTGAGTTTACTGCGCTGGAAAATGTCGCCATGCCACTGTTGATTGGTGGCATGAAAAAACAGCGGGCCCGGCAACTGGCTTCAGACATGTTGTCAGAAGTGGGACTGACAAAACGGTTACTGCACAAACCTTCGGAACTGTCTGGAGGAGAGCGTCAGCGCGCTGCGATAGCACGAGCCATGGTGACTGAACCTGCCTGCCTTCTGGCCGATGAACCAACGGGTAACCTGGACAGAAAAACCGCTGAACAGATTTACCAGTTAATGCTTAAATTGAATGAAAAAACATCGATGTCACTGGTGCTGGTAACCCATGATGTACACCTGGCAAACAACATGGAGACAGTTAAAACGCTAATTGACGGACAGTTGGTTGAAGGGATTGATGATTGATATGGCTACGAATGGTTATGATTTGTTTGTTCTGACTTTTGTTTCAGGTATTTTTCGCGTTTTTCCTTAAAGCGGGCAATAATATGCAGGCGCCAGAGCAGGCGAATGCAGGCATAACCAATCACACCGAGAATAATGCCACTGACAAGACTGCCGACATAGAGCGGTTGCCAGATCAAATGCATGCTCTCGGCAAACCACTCCATACTGACTTCAAAGTCTTTCTCCAGGGGCGGAGAGTGCATTAACCATGCACCCAAAAGGTAATTGATGTAGAAAATCGGCGGCATGGTGATCGGATTTGTCAGCCAGACCAGCGCAACTGAGATCGGCATATTGACTCGGAATATGATGGCGCAGGCTGCCGCAGCAAGCATTTGCAGTGGAATTGGGATCATCGACCAGAACAGGCCTGCAGCAAATGCGCCGGATACCGAACGACGGTTCATATGCCACAGATTGGCATCATGCAAAAGATTACCAAACACCTGTAAACGTTTGTGATTGCGAATGGTATCGCGATCAGGAAAATATTTTTTAATCAGGTGTTTTGGCATGTCTGGATTTTAGACAGTCTGTTGCGAATTACCAGTGAGTCGCAGCAGGCTTGATGGCTTTGTCATTTTAATCTTCAGGTTATAATTATCAGACTATTTACATGAATCCAGGGAAGGAACATGTGGCTTCAATCCGTATCATTTGCTGTTGGCGTTTTGCTCTGCCAGCAATTAACAAACTTACCCGGTTGGTTTTTTTCTCTTGTCAGTCTGGCCGTTTTGCTAACGTTCATTGTACTGTATCTGGAAGATTTTTCATCCTGGGCTATAACAATTTTCTGGTTGTTAATCGGCTTTTTTTGGAGTGTGCTCAGCGCCCATTGGACATTAGCCGATAAACTGCCTGAAAACCTGATCAAGCAGCCGTTAGAGGTTGTTGGCGTTATCGCTGACTTGCCGGAAAGGCATGGGAAAGACTGGCGATTCAACTTTCGTATTGATCAGGCCAGCTACCTTGGGGAACCTGTCAAGATACCGAAAAAAGTTCGTTTAAGCTGGTACAGAACCTCGCAGGCCATCAGCAGCGGACAAACCTGGCATTTACAAGTTAAGTTGAAACCACCTTCGGGACTCAGAAATTTTGGTTTGTTTGACCTGGAAGGCTGGTATTTTCAGCATAATATCAGGGCCAGGGGGTATGTGCTTGATTCTGAAAAAAACCGCCTGGTAAAACCTGCCGGTGTGCTTAATTTTGACAGTTGGCGGGAAAAACTACGAGAGAATCTTGAACGTTATGGCGGTGCTTCCAATGCAGTAGCCATGACTAAGGCCTTAACCCTGGGCGACAAGTCACAAATATCCCGGGAAGACTGGCAAATATTTCAACGACTGGGTATTAACCACCTGGTAGCTATCTCTGGGTTGCATATTGGTATCATTTCCTTGTTAGCTTATGGCGTATCGGGCCGATTGTGGCGGTTGTCAGCCCGATTATGTGAAAAAGTAGCCGCACCCCAGGTGCAGGCGTTCTCAGGGCTGGTATTTGCCATCGGCTATGCTGGTCTTGCTGGTTTTTCATTACCTACCCAGCGTGCTTTGGTCATGATTGCCATCCTGCTGTTATCCCGACTGTTGCTGGTCAATATGCAGCCTTACCGGCAGTTTTTTCTGGCATTGCTTGTCGTGCTTATCTGGCAGCCTTCCGCCATCATAAGTGCCGGGTTCTGGCTTTCTTTTGTTGCGGTGGCGGCGATTTTTTACGTACTGCATTTTTCAGCGGATTCATCGACTTTTGTCAGGCTGATAAAAATGCAGCTGGTGATCAGCCTGGCACTGATGCCACTGACACTATGGTTTTTTCAGCAGGTCTCGGTCATTTCGCCCTTGGTGAACCTGGTATTAATTCCACTGTTTAGTTTCCTTATCGTTCCCGCTGCATTGTTGACTGCTTTGCTGTCATTTCTCGATCATCCATGGATTGACTTCCTGATCCAGGGTTATTTTCAGGTTTTAGAGTATTTTCTGGACCATTTGGCCCTGTTGGCAACCCCGGATTGGTTGGTAATAGAGTTTCCAGGCCTTACAGGCGCTCAGTATTTTTTAATATTTGCCATCGTCTCGGTTGGGTTTTTACGTTTCAAATCGAAGTTGAAGCTGCCTCTCTGGCTAGGCTGTGGCCTGTTACTGCCTATTACAAATGTTGGTAATGAAAATGGCGCAATGAAACTTACGGTACTGGATGTCGGGCAGGGCAGTGCCTACCTGGTCGAAACCAGCAATAAAGTATTGCTCTACGACCTAGGGCCTCGTTATGGTAGTGGCAGTGCGACGCGCTCGGTTGTTATTCCTTACCTTAAGAATCGAGGCCTCACCGCAATAGACACGGTGGTCATCAGCCATGCAGATAGCGATCATGCCGGTGATGTCAGGTCATTGCTGGCAGTATTTAAAGTTGATGTGGTTTTGGTGGGGGAAACCGTT
>JARRJW010000113.1:1669-7207 GCA_037388785.1 Gammaproteobacteria bacterium | reverse complement strand
CCGCCGAACCAGGTCACCAGGTGATATCTGAAATCACGCAGATCCTGGTGAACACCGGTCAGTTCCGATGCAACACTGAAAGTATAGTTAACCGGCTTGCCTGAAAAATCTTCCCAAGCCACCCCGTAACTCAAAATCATCAGGTTATCTTTTTCTGCCACCTGTTTTTCGCCAGGATCCATTTCGACCAGAAATTGACTGTTATCAACTTCCAGGGAAGCCGATTTCCAAAGACTGTCAGAACCATTTATTTTCATGCTGGCGTAAAGCCCTGAACCCGGAATATTCATATCGGGGTTTGGCATCAGCGTGTCCATAACCGGCAAGCCCTCTGCATTTTCTTTTGCAGCGGACAAAAGCGTGTAAACATGCCCCTGCAATTCACGTTCAAGCGATTGAAAAGCGGTTTGTCGGTAATATTCATCCAGCGTAAAACCTGCAAGCCCCAGAAAAACAGCCAGAACCAGGGCTGCTGATAACATCAGCCGTCGTCGAATGGATAAGCTTTTTAAAAAAGCCAGAGCCATCAATTAATTGCCTTGAGCTCAAAGCGATAGCCACGCCCCCGGACAGTTTCAATCGGCTTTAAACTGTTATCAGGATCCAGTTTTTTTCTGAGTCTGCCAACAAAAACCTCAATTACGTTACTGTCACGATCGAAGTCCTGATCATAAATATGCTCGGTTAATTCAGATTTGGAAATGACTTCGCCGGCATGCATCGCCAGGTATTCCAGCACCAGGTATTCGTAGCTGGTCAGGTCAAGCGTTTGTCCATCACGAGAGACTTCCTGTCTCTGGGTATCCAGTTGCAAGCCTTCGTATTTGATGATGGAGGATGCATGACCGGCAGATCTTCTTAACAGTGCATGAATCCTTGCCAGTAACTCGGCAACATGGAAAGGCTTTACCAGGTAATCATCTGCTCCCGCCTCAAGACCTTCAACCTTGTCCTGCCAGTTTGAACGCGCGGTTAAGATAAGGATTGGAAATGTCTTGCCCGCCTGTCGCCATTGGCGAATCACTTCGATACCTGACAGATCAGGCAGTCCGAGATCAACGATAGCCAAATCCAGCGGATATTCATTGCCATGAAACAATCCGGATTTACCATTCGCAGCGACATCAACACTGAAACCCTTGGCCTGAAGACGTTGCTGGAGCTTGGCTTGCAGATCGATTTCATCTTCGATCAGGAGGAGTCGCATCTAAATTAGCCCGTTATCGTTTTTGGGGAGGATAAACGTTGCGGCCCTGACCACCATTGTAATGCAGGCGCTTGACCCTGCCATCATCGGTCAGGATTTTGATATTGTGGCGACCGGATTTTTCTGTTTCAGCTGAAATAATGCGTCCGTTATAATCCCGCCTGGCCTGCGACACAGCCCCACCAAGTGTCATATGGTTTCCTTGGGGTGAATATTCATCATCAGGTGCTGCCACCAGTGTTGAACAGATTCCCAGCAGAAACAGCGTTAGCAAAATAAAACGTAATCGCATTAATTCATCCAATTATTAATCCAGTGGGCTGACAGAAACGCTAACCCGGATATATTCACCAGGGTCCGATGCTGTACGCGTCCAGAAGTCATTGCCGTTATAACGATATTTAACATTATAGCCAACCCGCTCATTTACCTCATGATAATTATCCACGGTTTCGCAATGCCGTTCCATGGTTACGCTTCCTCCAACTGGCTGACTGTGGCGAATATCATTACCGATTGAACCGCCAAGAATCGCACCAGCGACAGTCATCGCATCTTTACCCCTGCCACCGCCGAACTGATTTCCGACAACACCGCCTAAAATCGCACCAGCAATCACCGGCGTGCTGGATCGATGCCCGCTGTGATTAACCTGTTCATTCCAGCAACGTGTTTCAGGCTCGTTGATTGTGACCGTTTCATAAATTGGTTTTACCCTGAGCACGCGTGCCGTATCAGTGAACTGATTGAATGAAGGTTCATCATAATATTCTGTATCATCATGGTAACGGCCAGCACTCGCGCAGCCACTCAGTAATGCGATTGATATCAATGTTATTAAAGACTTCTGATAAAACATTTTTGCATCTCCTGTTCAATCTATATTCCGCGCTTTCCTTTTACTATTAATATTAAGTGGACTAAGCTGAATGAAAGCTGAACCGGTTTAAATGAAATTCAAGATAGGCAATTCTCAGCAATGTTGGTCTTTCGCAATCTTAAACAACACCTGTTTGCCATTTTTCTGGTTATAGCCGGTTTCCTACTGGCTGACTCTGATGCCGTACAGATACAGGGAATGAAGTTTCTCGACTGGCAACGACAAATTGCCGGACAGACAAAACCCAGTAATGAAAAAATCATTGTTATCGGGGTCGACCAGTACAGTCTTGATAACATGGAAAAACAGCAGGCCATCGGCTGGCCATGGCCAAGAGAATTTTATGGAGGCATGGCCGAATATGCGGCATCCGCGGGTGCAAAGGCTGTACTCATTGATATCCTGTTTAATAATGAAACACCCTATGGCAGTGCTTCAGACGATGAATTTGCCAACCGTATTACTAATGCTGCCAATGTTTACCTGGCGGCAGCACTGACCAACACATTATCCTCACAAAATGCTTTCCAGGGACTGCCTTTTTCCGGCATCGCACCTGCCGGTTCAGACTTTCATGGCATATCATTACCCCTCGAAAAAATTGCCAGCGCTGCTGCCGGCCTTGGGTTGGTTAACAGTAAACCCGACCCGGATGGAACATTCCGCAGAATAAACCCGTTTTTTATCTGGAATGGCTCAGCCCTGCCGCTGCTTTCAGTGGCGCCTTTTGTAGACAAACAATCATCCATTGAATGGCAGACTGATTCGATCCTTGTCGGTGACAGACGCATCCCGATTGATCACGAAGGGAAAATGTGGATTAACTTTCCTGTTGATGACTATCTGCAACGCTTTAGTGCCTACGATGTCATTAACGCAATGATTACCGAACAGTCTGGTGAACAACCAGCAATCCCAAAAACCGTATTTAAAGATGCATACGTTCTGATCGGTTATCTTGCGCCCGGTCTTTATGACCTGAAACCAACGCCTTTTTCAGCCCGATCATCCGGTGTCGAAATACATTCTGCGGTACTCAACAGTTGGCTAACCCGGGAATTTCTGACTCCGCTGAAAAACTGGCATTCCGCGACACTGGGTCTGCTGTTTGCCATGTTGATTTATATCACCTATCTCTGGCTCAACAGGGCCGTTTATGCTGTCAGTTTTAACCTGCTGATCCTGTTATCTTCGCTCATGGTCTCCCTGCTGTTAATTCGCTTTAACATGATTCCGAGTTTGCCACTGCTATTTTTACCCGCAATCATGATCAGCCTGGGCATTGGTGCCCGCCGCTTTCTGGCGGAAAGCCGTGAAAAGGAATTCAGGCAAAAAAGCCTTGAGCGAATGGTTTCGCCGAATGTTGCCCAGTGGCTATTGGAAAACCCTGAACGCCGTATGCAGCGTACCGGAGAAATGCGCAGCATTTCTGTTTTTTTCTCTGACCTGGCTGGTTTTACAACACTGGCCGAAACACTTGGCCCGGAAAAAACGGTACGCATCATCAACCAGTACATGGATATGATGCAATCAGTTATTCTGAAGCATGACGGTACAATCAAGCAGTTTGTCGGTGATGCAGTTATGGCAATCTGGGGCGCACCCAAATCACAACAGGATCAGGTTGTTCTGGCGATTAAAACCGCGCTGGAATCCCAGCAACTACTCGACAATACCATTTTTGATTACGGCGACAACCAGTCAACCAGGCTGTCGATGCGCATCGGCATAGACCATGGTGAATGCATTGTTGGTAACATCGGTTCAAGCCAGCGTTTCGAATATGCAGCTGTCGGCGATACGGTTAACAGGGCCGCTCGACTTGAAGGGCTTAATAAGTTCTACAGCACGCGCATCATTATCAGCGAATCAGCCTGGCAGGAAGCCGGCCACGCCTTTTTTGGTCGAAAACTTGATGAAGTCCAGGTCAAAGGCAAGCATTTTTCAGTGGGCATTTTTGAGCCAATGGCTATACTTGGTCAAGAGAATGAAAAACAGCGCTTCATTGCTGATAACTATACATCTGCCTGGCAGCATTATGCACGGGGCCAATGGAGAGAATCGAGAAAACACATTGAAACCATCCTGGCAAAATATGATGATGGACCTGCTTCACTTATTCTCGACAGAATCACTCAGATAGAGTCGGATCCAGCCATTATTGGCGAGGACTGGAACGGTATCTGGAAATTTACCAGCAAATAAAACAAAGCCATGAAAAAAATAATACTGCTTTTATTATGTAGTCTGTTAACCGGGTTTACTCAAGCCAACGAAACAGCCTGGGTCAGCGTTAAACAGTCAATTGTGCGAGACTCACCCTCATTCCTTGCCGGCGTTGTTGCAAGGGTTGGTTATGAACAGCCGTTAACTGTTATTGATAACAGCAAGACCTGGTGGCAGGTTGGTGTAAACAACGATACTGGCTGGATTCATCAATCGGCTGTTTCCACCAGCCTGCGCACTCCGCAAAGCGCTATTGAATCTTTCAAGACAGACGAGACTTCGAATATCAACCAGCAGGCCAATAATGCGCAAAGCGATGAAATTACCCTGGCTGGTAAAGGATTTAACAAAGCCACCGAGGAAGAATACGCCAAAGGTAACAGCAGCCTGAATTACGACCAGGTCAACATCATGGAAAACCGTTCACTGGATAATTTCAGTGCTTCTCTGTTTGCTGCCGAAGGAGAATTGACTTATGTCGACCCGGCATCATTAAATCAGCAACCAACTGCTGAAAAAAGTCAGTCTGACAACGACAACAATCCACTGGACTTGTTCTGATGAAACACATTATTGCGCTTATTCTTATTACCCTGACCAGCCCAGTATTTGCTTTCGGTATCAGTATAGGTGGTTCCGATGGTGATCTGACTTCTTTCTTCCAAAGTGATGACGACGACACAACGACAGCCATACGTACTATCTGGAAGCTGGTAAAATCCGGTAAATCTGCGCTTAAAAGCTATCAGGACCTGACACCGGAGCAGGAATATTATCTCGGCAGAGCCGCCGCGGCCCGCATCTTTGGCTCCAACAAGGCAATCAATGATGAGCCACTGCATTATTACCTGAACAGCCTGACTAACTACCTGGCATATTTTTCATCCCGGCCGGAAACCTATGCCGGCTACCGGGTACAGGTGATCGACTCAGATGAATTGCTTGCCTACTCCACGCCCGGTGGTTTTATCATTCTAAGCGACCAACTGATCGCCAGTTGTGAAAATGAAGATCAACTCGCTGGTATCATCGCCCACGAGATCGCCCATATCAGCCTGCAACATGGCCTGGCCGCAATCAAAAGCTCTCACCTGCAAGAAGCCGGTCAATTACTCAGCTCGGCAATCCTCGATACCGATCTAAGCTATGCACGTCAGGCGACCTTGCTGAAACAATCATTTGGCGGCTCAGTTGATGATTTTGTCGTTCAGCTGCTCAATTCCGG
>JARRJW010000113.1:0-1640 GCA_037388785.1 Gammaproteobacteria bacterium | reverse complement strand
GCTATTCCAAATCTCAGGAGTCCGATGCTGATGAGGCTGCGGTCCTGATGTTAAACCGTGCAGGTTATAACCCGCTGGCCCTTGAGCAGTTTCTTGCGAAAACCATTGAAAATGAAAAACCGGCAACAAACGACTTCTTTAATACTGCAGGTGACATTGATATCAAAAATGCGTTTACACAGACCCACCCCGGAAGTAATGATCGCATCAGCAAGATACGACGGCAGGTTAAAGATGAAAATATCAAGCAAGTGAAGGAGTCAGCCAGTCGAACAGCCCGTTTTAATAATAACGTTGTTTCCAAACTGCGCTAAATATCAGCATGGCATTAACAAAAACCAAACAAGAATTTAAGTATGAACAGCTTATCCGACTGGGCATTTCTTTATCCTCAGAACGGAATATCAACAAACTGCTGAAAGATATCCTTGATGGTGCCCTGGCACTTAGTCAGGCAGATGCCGGAACCATTTATTTCAAGACAGACCATGACACTCTGAGCTTTGCCATTCGCTCACGCAGTGATGATCTTCCCGCTTTTGAACTACCACTGCATGATCCGGAAACTGGCGAACCTAATAATCAGTATGTCTCCATCTATACAGCATTAACGGGTAAAACAGTCAAGATTGATGACATCTATGCGGACAATGACTCACCGTTTGACCTGGAGGGCACGCGAAAATTTGACCAGGAGACCGGTTACCGCACTGTTTCCATGATCTCGGTACCCATGATTGCACGTAATAATAAAATCATAGGCGTCATGCAAATCGTAAACGCTTTTGATATTGAATCTGGCAACTTCATTCCGTTTAGCGATGATGATAAAAAACTGCTTGAAGCCCTTGCTTCGCAGGCAGCGGTTGCATTGGATAATTCTAACCTGATGCAGGCACAACAGGATTTGATGGATGCTTTCATCAAGGTAATCGCCGGTGCCATTGATGCCAAATCACCTTATACCGGCGGCCACTGCGCCAGGGTCCCAGAACTGTCGGTTATGCTTGCAGAAGCTGCGCAAGCCTCGGAAGAACCTTTGTTCAAAGAGTTCAATTTCGATGAAGATGAATGGCGGGAATTCAAGATTGCTGGCTGGCTACATGATTGTGGCAAGGTCACTACGCCGGAATATGTTGTTGATAAAGATACCAAGCTACAGACCATCTATAACCGTATCCATGAAATTCGCATGCGTTTCGAAGTGTTGTTAAGAGATGAAAAAATCAACTACCTTGAAGCCGTTGCCAATGACCCGGAACAAGCATCTGTTCTGAAACAACAGTTGGATAAAAAGACTGAACAGCTTTACCGGGATTTTGAATTTATCGCCAAATGCAATGTCGGTGGAGAGTTCATGTCTGATGATGCCGTAGACCGACTGACACGCTTAAGCAAAATGTGCTGGACCCGCCATTTTGATGACCGCCTGGGCCTATCGGACATGGAGAAACAGTATTTTGCGGAAATACCCAAACCCGATTTACCTTGCACTGAACAGGTTCTGGCAGACAAACCCGAACATATCATTAAGCGCAACATCAACAGCAATGATGCGGGTGAATCAATTCATTCGGTTATTCCAACACCAAAATACCTGTTTAATCGTGGCGAACTTTACAATCTGTCGATTCGCAAAG
>JARRJW010000112.1:0-5579 GCA_037388785.1 Gammaproteobacteria bacterium | reverse complement strand
CGGCTTCTGTGATAGAAGCCAGTGATTCAATGAATGCCTGGCCTTCGTCGCCCTGGGCAACATCGCAACCGTACAGCAGAATATCTGCATCAGCACTCAGGTGATTGCTCCAGCCACTGAGGTCATCGGAACGGTCAGCCAGTGCCTGGCTGTCAAGAATGGTTGAACCAAGAATTAGTTTCGCCTCGTCACCATGGGACAACACGTGAATAGATTCAATTTCCTGGTACTGGGAGAGTGTCTCGGTAATTTGATCGATGCCATCTGAATCAGCTGTCAGTTCAACGATCAGGGTATTTTCGGGTATATCCTGAATATACTGCTCAACATCTTTGACACGGGAATCTATGAAGACAATGGATGCCGGACTGTTTGCGGTTGAAAAATCAACGTTTTCAAATAGCCCCTGGATTTCCTGCTGTTCAGTATCGGGGGATGAGTCTGTTGAATCAGATTCAACCGGGTCAGACTGAACTGAATCAACAGCGTCAACTACCGATATAAGAGCTGCAGCATCCAGGAGAATTCGCGGTTCCAGCGCCAGCATTCCCGGTATTGCAGTTAAATAAGGTTTGGTTTCCGGCCCGTTTGTACTCATGCATCCATCCTAAAACTGCGGTATGTGATTGAAAAACAAAGTTAATTTGAAATAAACCATTAAAAAAATAATTTATTTCGCAATTTTCTGAATATATAAATAAATTAAAGCCCTATAGCGTGATTACCGCAAGTGCTACTATACAACTAAAGTACTATAAAGCCTAAAATTCTTACTAATTACAAATAATTCCCGGCTTAATCATTTAATTCTGTTTTTGAGGCTGATTTTTCTGTCATTTGAATGAAACTGGTTCAGAAAAGATACTGGCAACCACTGGTTATGGGTTTGGCGATTATTGCCATTGTGCTCTATGTGCATACATCTGCTAACCCCTCGGTTTCGGCAACCCTGGAAAGGCTTGAGGGGATTTTTTACGACGTGCGCATGCGCTTTTTCCTGCCGAACGAGCCGGAACTGGACCCCCGCGTCATTATCATCGATATTGACGACAAAAGCCTGAATGAGATTGGTCGCTGGCCCTGGCCAAGGGTAAATTTAGCTAAATTAATCAATAAGTTAAATAGCGCAAGCCCTGCAGCTATCGGTCTTGATATCATGTTCGTGGAACCGGAGATTTCTCCGTTGGACTTGTTAATGTCAGGCGCTGAAGATGACAGCCTTAAGGAACTGATTCCAGAAGCAGTCGAACAGATCAACACCAAAATGGATGGCGATGTACAGTTCTCTAAAGCAATCTCTGAGGGCAACGTGATTCTGGGCTTCAGCCTGGCGCCGAACAAGGAGTCATCCACTGGCAAGCTCTCGGAACCTGTCATCAGGCTGTCTGAATCCGAACAGAAAGAATTGCTTATCGCGGAAATGCCCGGTTACCTGGCCAGCATTGAGGAATTTCAGCAGGTAGCCGCTGGATCGGGGTTTGTGTTCGTCAAACCCGATGACGATGGTGTCATCCGCTGGGGTAACATGATCCTCAGGTATCAGGATGGCGTTTACCCCTCATTATCACTGGCCTTGATGCATCATTATCTCGGCATGCCTCCGATTGAACTCATCAAGGAACATGGCGTTGATGGCAAAGAAGTGTTAGAAGGCATTTCCCTTGGCGGCATGATCACCATCCCCACTGATCCTTACGGGCGGGTACTGGTACCTTTCAGAGGCGGTCCGAAAAGCTTCACCTACCTTTCAGCCACCGATATCATCCATGACCGTTTTGACCCGGCACAACTGGCTGATGCCCTGATTCTTATTGGTTCAACAGCCCAGGGGCTTTATGACCTCAGGGCCACACCGGTCGGCTCCATTTTCCCCGGTGTTGAAGTGCACGCCAATTTATTGATGGGCATGCTTGATGAACATTTTCCGCAGACAGCAGAATGGTCCGAAGGGTTTAATTACCTGATGATTCTCATTGTGGGCTCCCTCCTCGCGCTGATTATGCCTAAATTACAGCCCGGCAAACTGGTGCTGATAACAGCCGCTTCGATCACTGCTTACATTGGCCTGAGTTTCTGGTTTTGGGATAACGACCGCATTGTGCTGTCACAGGTATTACCATTAACCATGCTGTTCTGGCTGGGCGCAATCAATGCGGCATTCGGCTTCCTCCGAGAAACCTCTGAACGCAGATACCTGAAAAATATTTTTGGCCAGTATGTGCCTCCCGAAATCGTTGAGGAAATGAACCAGGCGCCTGACGCTTCTTACGGTTTTGAAGGCGAGAGCCGAGAAATGACCGTATTGTTTGCTGATATTCGCAGTTTCACCACCATTTCTGAATCCCTGGAAGCGGACGAACTGAAGCAATTGCTGAACTATTTCTTCACGCCGATGACAGAGATCATTTTTAATAATCGCGGTGCGATCGACAAATATGTCGGCGATATGATCATGGCTTTCTGGGGCGCGCCGCTGGATGACAAACTCCACGCCAGGCATGCCATTTTGGCCGCGCTTGAAATGCTGGAAAAGCTTGAAACCATGCAGGAAGAGATTCGGGAAAAAGGCTGGCCGGAAATTAAAATAGGCATTGGCCTGAATACCGGTCGTATGAACGTTGGTGACATGGGTTCGACATTCAGACGCTCCTATACGGTGCTTGGTGATGCGGTTAACCTTGGCTCGCGACTGGAAGGCCTGACAAAATATTATGGTGTTACTCTTTGCGTCAGTGAGTATACAATGGAAGGCGCTCAGGACTTGAGTTACCGATTGCTGGATAAAGTACGCGTTAAAGGCAAGAGGCAGGCTATCAAGATTTATCAGCCAATAAAGATGACCAGTCATCTTAATGATCAGGAAAAAGACGAGCTATCGCAGCATGAAAAGGCCATGCAGCTTTACTTTGCCGGCGCCTGGGATGATGCCCTGAAGGTTTTTGGAGCTTTGAACACGCAGCACCCGGAAAGATATCTTTATCAAATTTACCTGGAGAGAATTCCGGTTTTAAAACAACAGAATATTACATTGCCCTGGGATGGAGTTTTCGAACATACCCAGAAATAAGCTATATTTATTTACCTTAAGCGTAAAACGGACTTTGAATGGAAAAGATACTTAATTTCTCAGCTAAGTACCCATGGCCAATCCTGATAATCATTTTACTGATTACTGCGCTGGCCTCGACGACATTATCCTCACTTAAAATACAGATCTCAGCTGAAAGCCTGGTTGTTGATGATGACCCGGCGTGGATAGCCCAGCAGCAATCGTTGAAGCTATTTGGTGATAGTGATGTCACCGTCATTCTGTTTAAAGACAAAGACCTTTTTACCACCGAAAAGCTTCAACAAGTAAAAAAAGCCATTGACGAATTATCCGGCCTTGCTGGTGTGATAGAAGTCACCAGCCTTTTTTCTGTAGCCAACGTCAAGTTGATTGATGACACTATCAGCAACAAGCCGTTTTTAGAAGAAATACCTGAATCACCCGAGGAACTCGAATCCATCCTCCAGGATACAAGAATCAACCCACTGGTTATAAACAACCTGGTTAATGAAGACGGCAGCGCTTTAGCAGTTAACCTGACACTGGACAACATCGACAAGGACCCGGATTTTGAGCAGAAAATCAGCCGTCAGATTGAAGATATTATCGTCAGTTACCATGACCGTTTTGACAAGGTGGTGCAGGTAGGTCTGCCCTATATCAGGGATACGATCACCAAGAAGGTTGATGAAGATCAGAGAACCATCATGCCCTGGTCTGTTGCGATCCTGGCAATCGCCCTGGCTATAGGCATGCGCAGCCTGACCGGTGCAATTATCCCGCTGTTTACCTCTCTTGTATCCATTGTCCTAACCCTGGCCGGCATGGCATTACTGGAAATACCGATCAGTGTGATGACATCCATCGTCCCTGCCCTGATCATCATTGTCGGTTCTACAGAAGATATTCACATCATTGCCGAGTACAAGGGAAACCGAAATAATGGCATGACAACCGCGGCTGCTCTGGATGATATGTCGAGGACAATTGGTATTGCCATCCTGCTGACATTTATCACGACATACTTTGGCTTTGTTTCCATTGCCACCAATGATATCAATTTATTGAAAGAGTTCGGCCTGGTTGCTTCAACCGGTTTGATGCTTAATTTCATCATCACTTCACTATCTGTTCCGGCAATTTTAAAAATCACTTCCTCCAAGAAAGTCAAAATTGCTGAAGACGCAGCCTCAAAAGCCAGTCATTTGTTTCCCCGTATCGCGCTATCGATATTTGACTTTGTCCTCAACAATAAAAAGAAAACCACTACTTTGCTGGTTTTACTGCTTGTATGGTCTGTCATCGGCGCCCTGCAATTGCGTGTCAACAATAACCCACTCGGCTATTTCAAACAGGATACTGAAATTATTAAAAACGTTACCCTGTTAGAAAAAGAACTGGCTGGCATTGAAACCTTCTCAATCATTCTGGAAACAGGGATCGAAGGCACATTTCAAAAAGTACGTTACCTGGAAGAGATAGAAAAACTGCAAAAACACATTAATTCGACCGGTCTTTTTGACAAGACCATGTCGTTTAATGACTACCTCAAAATGATTCACCTGAGCATGGATGAAGGCGAAGCAGAAACCACAGCCGACCTGTATCTGCCAAACGAAGACTACCTGGTAAGGGAATATCTGAATTTTATCGATCATGACCTTTTCAAAGCTTTTGTAACCAAGGACTACAGTCGAACCCGAATTCTTGTCAGGCATGCCATTTATGACTCCAACGAACTCAGGCTCGCCATTACCGAACTTGAAAACTATATCCAGGAAAACCTTGACCCTGCACTGAAGGTAAAAATCACCGGTTCATCAATTGTTTCTGCCAATGGCGCCGACTACATGGCCGCAGGTCAGGGTAAGTCGTTATTGTTAATGTCGATTGTCATTATTGCAGTCGTTGCTGTTTTATTTGTCACCTGGAAAGCCGGGGTAGTTGCGTTAATACCCAACCTGATGCCGGTACTGGTGCTGTTCGGCGTCATGGGGCACTTTAATATTCCGCTGGATACCGGTACCGCAATGGTTGCAGTTATTGCCCTTGGCATCTGCGTCGATGACACGGTTCACTTTATGACCCGTTACCATCACCGATCCCGTAACCGGGATGACCAGGAACAGGCGCTGCGTGATACGGTAATCGATGAATCTGTACCAATTTTCACCACTTCGTTTGCCTTAATACTGGGCTTTATGACCTTTGCCATGTCGAGTTTCATACCGATTATCTATTTCGGTTGGCTCAGTGCCATGGTCATGCTGCTGGCCTTGATAACCACCTTTATTCTGACGCCGCTGCTACTGTCTTTCATCAGGCTGGTGACGATGTGGGATATGCTGTCGTTAAACCTGCAGGCCAGGGTTATCGAAAAATGCCACCTGTTCAAAGGCTTCACCTCCTGGCACCATATCACCAGGTATTATTAAAAAGTGGTATCACTTTTTCTCAAAATTGGGAAAAAATCGTTGCACTTTGTTTGTGTTTGTGATAATATTTATACCACAGCAGGGCTTGTTATAAA
>JARRJW010000111.1:0-6240 GCA_037388785.1 Gammaproteobacteria bacterium | reverse complement strand
ATATGACCGGTTTGAAAAGCAATGCCAGGCCAACGATTTAAGTCTCAAGCAGGTTTATGCAGCTGTTGAAAAGTGGAAAAGTCTTTTCATGCAGTCTGATGGGGAATTTGCCTGGTTTTATCAACGGATGCGACTGGGACTGAGGTCTGGCTCGTTCCTTTTTATTCATGCCGGACTGGATAACAAGACGGCAGCAGATCTCTATAAAAAGGGCATCAAGCATTTGAATCATCAGTTCAGAGATGAACTAAAACACAAGCCGTTTTCATTTTATTATGGCCCGCTATGTAACAGTATACGTACCAAGTACCGTGATGTAGATCACCCGCTGACCTCCCACGGCACTCGCTATATTCGCAGGGCTGGCATAAGCGCTGTCATTCATGGGCATCGCAACCTTCACTATGGCCAGCGTATTTCATTAAGAAAATCGGTTTTTAATTTTGAATGTGATACCAGTGTTGATAGCCATACGCGTTCAAGCGAAGGCCTGAAAGGTTATGGGGCGGGGGTCACTATCATTGAACCGAAAGGTTATATCCTGGGGATTTCAACCGATTATTCTTACGCAAAACTGTTCAAGCCGGACCTGACACTGGCCAAATTAAAAAAACTCGAACATAAGCAAATTAAAGACAGGCAACCCAAAATGAAACAGAATGCAAAATTTGTACATGAGTCTTTACAGGATCAGGACAGCATCAAAAGCCTTTTAAAGGCAATATCCAGTGGTATAGGCAAGGGTAAGGTCGTGCTCGAGGATGATGATGGCGTTTTAACATTAAAACCGGAGGGCCTGCTGCACCTTAAAATTACGGCCTCGGATGATGAGGACAAAAGCAAGATTAATCTTCGCATCAGCTGGGATAACAAAAAGGATATACCGGCGAACAAGGTCATAAAAATCAAATGAATCAGACCGGATTTTATCTGGTTTGAAACTGATCCATGAGTAGATTTTAAATTCATTGAATAAAAACCAACCTATGACATAATGAAATATTGACGTCATGATTTCATAAATGGCTATGGAAAAAAAGAAAAACACCTCACTTCGCCTGGAAGCCAAGATGCTAAAAAAACTGAAAATCAGGGCGATTGAAGATGAAACCAGCGTTCAGGCAATAGTCGAGCAACTGATTGCCGAATACCTGGATGGTAGAATCAGATTAAAGAAAAGAAAAAAATGACTTTAGTTCAAAACCGGTTTTGGCACATTCAGTCAGGGGCATCTGAAAAACAGTTGCTGGATAAACTGGCTGAAAATTTCAAGGTAGAAAAAGAGACTCCCTCAACAATCGATGTCTGCATTTTAGACGACCCGGATGCAGCGGTATCGGCGTCCGGCAAACTTTTGGCGAAAACAGGCAGGAACCAGTGGTGGCTTTATCATGATGAAGGTATTGATAAAGTCAGCCGGGTGTCAGCCAAAGCCAGGTTCTGGTGGGATCTGCCGGATTCAGCCCTGAAATCAAGTCTCAAAGAACTGATTGACCTCAGGGCAGTAATGCCGGTCGTGGATATCAGCATTTCTGAACAGGCTTTTGTCACCAGAAACGAAGATGAAAAAATTGTCCTCAGGGGTAACCTGACGGTGGTTTGTCGTGCAGACCAGCCGTCATCTAACTGCCTTTTTGTTGAACTACGGCCGCTAAGGGGTTACGACAAAGCTTTTGAGCGGAGCGTTGAATTACTGCAGGGATTGCTGGATCAAGAGCTTGAGGCTGTTTCCATGCAGGCCATGGTGCAACACTGCGGGATCGGCCCCGAGGTGGCTGAAACCAAACCAGGTTTCGGCATTTACGGTGAAGAACCGGTCGAACTTGCGGTTAGACAAATGTCATTACAAATGCTCAGGGTTGCAAAGGGTAATCAACAGGGTGTTGTCGATGATATTGATACCGAGTTTTTGCATCAGTACCGTGTCAGTCTGCGTAAAAGCCGTTCATTAATCAACCTGATGAAAAAGGCATTTCCTGCAGACACCCATCAACGCCTGAAAACACTGCTGGGTGATTTGGCAGGCTGTACCAATCAGCTAAGGGATCTGGATGTGTTTTTACTGGGTCGTGAAAGTTACGCACAAATGCTACCTGAAAACTTTCAGGCAGGTTTTAACCAGCTTTTTCGGATGATCGCACAGGACCGGGAAAAGGCCAGAAAATCAGTGAGCAAAGTTTTTCAATCAACTGACCACGCTAATACTTTCAGGGAAGTTTTTGAAATTTTGGAAAAAGAGCCTTTCTATGAAAATGCTTTTGCCAGTCAACCAGTACTGGAAGCAGCCAGTAAAAAAATAATCAGGCGTTATCAACGTATAGTCGCTTTGGGTCTGAAAATAGATGATAAGACGCCGGATGAAGAGGTGCATGAGTTACGTATAGAATGTAAAAAGTTGCGTTACATGATGGAGTTTTTTGCGGAGCTTTTTCCAAAAAAAGCAATCAAGGTATTAATAAAAACATTGAAAAAGCTTCAAACTATTCTTGGTGATTTCAATGATTATTCTGTACAGAAAGAATTTTTGGCAGACTATGAAAAAAAGCACAAAAGGTCTGTTGAACTGTCAGCGGCAATAAACGGATTGATCGCTGTGCTTCATCAGAAACAGTTGCACGAAAGAACCAGGGTTCAGCAGGCATTTGCCGATTTTAATCAGGATGCGGTGAGAGAAACATTTTCAGAATTATTTTCCAGTCAAAATCAGCCGGAGGCGGGTAAATGAAAGTTGTATCCTGTTACAGCATCAAAGGCGGTGTCGGTAAAACAGCAACTTCGGTTAACATGGCTTACATGGCAGCTCATGAGGGTTACCGTACATTGTTGATTGACCTAGATCCCCAGGGTGCCTCTTCATTCTACTTCCGGGTTAAGCCGTCAAAAAAGCAACGTGGAAAACGTCTGATCAATGCATCTCAAAGCCTGATAAAACATATCAAGGCGAGTGACTTTGAAAACCTCGATATTGTGCCGGCGCACCTGAGTTTCAGGCATTTTGATAATCTGCTAGGACAGATCAAGAAAAGTAACAATCGCCTGAGTAAAACGTTTTCAAGGCTCTCAAAAGAATATGACTTGATTATCCTCGATTGTCCGCCGACTTTGAGTTACCTGTCAGAAGCCGTGTTTACCGCCTCGGATGTTATTTTTGTACCGGTAATACCGACGACACTTTCGGAAAGGACCTATGAGCAGTTACTCGATTTTTTCAAGAAACATGATTATCCAAAAAAACGTATAGTGCCTTTTTTCACCATGGTTCAGGCGCAGAAATCGATGCATAAAACCTTGATGAAAACCATGTCAAACCGTTACTCTAGATTTCTCAAAACCCGTATTCCATTTTCTGCTGATATTGAAAACATGGGTGAGTATCGAACACCCGTTGCCGTATTTGCCAAGCACCGTCCGGCAAATCAGTCGTATATTTCGCTTTGGAAAGAAATGGAAAAGAAAATCAGCAAATCTTGACCATTAACAATGTAGACACTTTATGCCTCAAAAACGCATTGCCGTCATTCCGGTCTTAAGGAAAGGTAAAAAATTAAGAATTTACCTGGTGACCAGTCGCGACATGTGTAAATGGATCATACCTACCGGAAAGCATGAGAAACATCTGACAGACAGGCAAGTGGCATTACTGGAGGCCTATGAAGAGGCCGGGGTAGAAGGCCACCTGGATAAATCCTTTTGTCAATCACTCAATGTCCGAAGTCCCAGTGGACGAAAAAAGCGTAAAACCAAGCTTTACCTGATAGAAGTCAATAAACAGTTGAAAAAATGGCCGGAAAAAAAGCAAAGGCGTCGCAAATTAGTGACGCTTGAACAGCTTGATGATTTGGTCTGTGACAAAAAGCTCAGTAAAAAAATCCGCTCACACCTGAGCTATTAGATAATCAGCCGATATAATTTTCGCTCGGTGGCGATAATGACTCGCTGCCGGCTGCTGTAGCTACCAATTTAAAGCGTGCTTTAAAGCGTTGATTGATGAACTTGGCTATTATTTATTCAGGGCTTATTGACTTTTTAGACTGAGAAAATCCATGAACAGCCAGAATGCGCAACAGCATTTAAGTGGTCAGGTATGGCATGCCATGTCAGTCGAGTCTGTGCTGGAGAAACTAGAGTCATCAAAAGCCGGACTCACTTCATGGAAAGTTGCAGACAACCAGCGGATTTACGGTGAGAACCGCCTGCCTGAAAGTGATGTTCGTAGCTCCTGGTTACGCTTTATTCTTCAATTTCACAATGTGCTTATCTATGTCCTGATTGCTGCGGGTATCGTCACAGCCCTGTTGCAGCACTGGGTTGATGCCGGTGTGATTTTTGGCGTGGTTTTGCTGAATGCATTGATTGGCTACCTGCAGGAAGGCAAGGCAGAAGATGCGCTTAATGCGATCAAGCAAATGCTTTCACCGTCAGCAATGGCAATACGGGATGGCAAAAAAGTCTCTTTGCCAGCGACTGAACTGGTGCCAGGGGATGTGATTTTACTGCAGTCCGGTGACAAGGTACCGGCGGATCTGCGTCTGTTCAAAACCAATGGTCTGAAAGTCCAGGAAGCGGTACTGACCGGTGAATCGCTGGCAGTTGAAAAAACCACGGAGCAGGTTAGTGCCGAGGCCGTCATCGGCGACCGCTATGACATGGCCTATTCAGGCACGTTGGTGTCTCATGGTCAGGCTAGCGGGGTCGTGGTTGCCATCGGTGCCAGTACTGAAATTGGTCGAATCAGCACCATGGTGGCAGAAGTTAGCGAGGTCACCACGCCACTGTTAAAACAAATGGCGCAGTTTGGCCGTTGGCTGACAGTGGCAATTTTGCTGGTTGCGATGCTAACTTTTGCGTTTGGCTATTTGATTCGCGATTACGGTGCTACCGAAATGTTTCTTGCTGCGGTCAGCCTGGCCGTGGCGGCGATTCCGGAAGGTTTGCCAGCGATTATGACGATTACACTGGCTATAGGTGTGCAGCGCATGGCCAGGCGCAACGCCATTATTCGCAGGTTACCGGCGGTTGAAACACTCGGTGCAGTAACGGTTATCTGTTCTGATAAAACCGGCACTCTGACATGTAATGAAATGACAGTGAAAAATATTTTGTCCTCTAATGAAATGTTTTACCTGGATGGCAGTGGTTATGACCCGCATGGTGGTATTTACCATGAAGATAAAAAAGTGATCTGCTCAGAACACAGGGTACTGGATGAAATTTCGCGTGCAGCGCTGCTCTGCAATGATGCGTTGGTGGAAAACAGCAATGGCCAGTGGCAGGTTCTGGGTGATCCAATGGAAGGTGCCCTGATGGTGGCTGCGATGAAATCGGGCCTGGAAACAGAACTGGAACTTCAGTTATATCCTCGAACAGACCTGATTCCATTCGAGTCCGAGCACCGCTTTATGGCCACTTTGCACCATAGTCATCATGGCCAGGCCTATATCTTTGTAAAGGGGGCTCCGGAAAGGTTACTGGAAATGTGTAGTCTGCAACGCAGTGCTGATGGCGACGTACCGATAGATGAGGACTGCTGGAAAAAAGGCATAGAGACCATGGCCAGCCAGGGACAGCGGGTGTTGGCAATTGCAGTTAAACAGGTACCGCAGGAGAAAATAGAACTCAATTTTGAGGATGTTGAATCTGACCTTGTTCTGCTGGGTATGTTTGGTCTGATCGATCCACCACGCGAAGAAGCCATCAAAGCGGCCCCGGAATCGCGACGGGCCGGACGGGCAAATCGCCAAGCTCGTATTTGGCCGGGGAGAGATCGAGTTTGGATTGCATGGCCCATTTCCAGCTCAGCGCCCGGCCGGTATAAGCGCTCATCCGGCCCATGATCACGGTCAAACTGGTTTCCGCCAACCGTTTACATTCATTGATCGGCTTGCCATCGCGGATGCTCTTAATCAACGCCGCGTACTGTGCGACTTCGCCGCTGTGAATGGGCTTGTCGTATCTATAGATTCTGTTTCCTTTGATATCGTCGATGTATCCTTCCGCGCGGGTCGTGAAGGTCGCCCCTTTCGTGCACACAACGCGCTCTCCCACCCGCGGCGTCGAGCCTTCGATCTGAGTCGCCATGCTCATCACGCGGATGCCGTTCGGATATTCATACTCGACGGCAAAATGGTCGTAGATGTTGCCGAACTCCGGGCCGGTTCGAGCCTGACGCCCGCCTGTGCCCAGGCATTGCACCGGCGGTGAACCAATGGCCCAGTTGATCACATCAATATTGTGAAAATG
>JARRJW010000110.1:0-5606 GCA_037388785.1 Gammaproteobacteria bacterium | reverse complement strand
GGCTGAAGTAACAGCGTCGTCATCTTTGTCAACATTGATGTCGGCAATGAAGTTTTGGTCAATTTTCAGGATGTCGACTTCGTAACGCTTGAGGTAACTCAGCGAAGAGTAGCCTGTACCAAAATCATCAATGGCAAGGTTAACGCCCAGTCGTTCCAGTTTTTCGAGGTTGGTTTTACTGATTCTTTCATCTATCAGTGTACTTTCTGTCAGTTCTATTTCGATAAACCTGGCATCGATCTCATGTTTGCCAAGTATGTTGCTAATTGTCTGCGGCAAATCAGCCTGCCTGAGCTGACGTGCAGAGAGATTGACGGCAATTCTAAAAGTATCAAAGCCACTGCTATGGATTGCTTTAACCGTTTTACAGGCTTCATTGAGCACCCATTCGCCAACGTCTACAATTAAGCCGGTTTCTTCAAGCACAGGAATAAAGCGGGCTGGGCTTACCATGTTCTGGTTGGGCAGCCACCTTAACAAGGCCTCGGCGGCAATCACCCGGCCGGTTTCCAGTTCAACCTGTGGCTGGTAATAAAGCTCAAACTCATCTCTTTCCAGCGCCATACGTAAACCATTTTCAAGTTTAAGTTTGTCCTGGGCAATACGGTTAAGCTCTTCGGTAAAGAAATGGTAGCTGTTGCGCCCGTCTTCCTTGGCCATGTACATGGCTGAGTCAGCATTCTTTAACAGCGTTTCATAATTATTCCCATCGGACGGAAACATGGTAATGCCCATGCTTGCGGAAACAAATATTTCGTTGCCTTCAATATAGAACACCCGGTTTAACTGAAACAGGATATGTTTGGCGACAGCAGCTATCTGGCTGCTGTTTTCGAACTGGTCGATAAGGATAATGAATTCGTCTCCACCAAGTCGTGCCGCAGTATCTGATGAGCGTATGAATTTTTTGATTCGCGTTGCTGCTTTAATCAGTAATTGGTCACCGGCATGATGCCCAAGGGCATCGTTGACCGATTTGAAATGATCAAGGTCAAGATAAATGATTGCCACTTCTGAGCCGAGTCTTTCTGCCTGGGCAATGGCATGGTCAAGGCGATCTTTGAAAAGATGGCGGTTTGGTAAATTTGTCAACGTGTCATAGTTTGCAAGGTAGGCCAGACGTTTTTCCGATTCCTTACGTTCGGTAATGTCATAGATGATACTGGTCATGCGTATATTGCCGTTCTTGGGATTCGTGCGCACCTGGCCACGTTGCTGAAACACGCGCTCACGATTTTCCGGCATCCTTACCCGGGCTTCCACTTCAAACAACGACTGATCCTGAATAGCCCGGCTCAGGGTTTTTTTGACCCGTTCACGATCATCCTCATGCAATGCATTGAGAAAACTGCTGTTAGAAGGTTGCTGTTCTTCGGCGTTAATGCCAAGAATATTGTACATACCCTCAGACCAGTAATGCCGATCTGTTTTCGAGTCCCAGTCCCAGGTGCCAAACTTGGCAATTTGCTCAGCCGTTTGAATAACTTCCGCGAGTTGACTGGCACGCTCAGCCGGCTTGGCTACATTGGTATCGATGAGAAAAAAATAGACGATTAAAGAAACGAAAAGCGCTGAAATTAATGTGGCAGTAAGCAGAATTTCTTCTTCTAAACGTTCATCATTGGCCTGCTTGAGCCTGATGTCCCGATAGTCCAGTAATTCAGATTTGATTTGTGAAATTAACTCTACCGGTTTGTCTTCCAGGTCGGACATGAAGTTATCAGCAACGACCGAGGCATTTTGGTCAGAATTATTAAAGACTCTTAAGGCCTTACGAAACTGCTTGCCGATTTTTTTATGCAGGACCTGCAGGTCTTCTGTGTCGTTGTGAGTGATGTCAATCTCCCGGGAGTGATCCTTGAGAATATTGATCGTCTGCTTGGTTTGGCGCTCTATCTGGTAAAACTTCTGCAAATAGTGATGATAGTCCTTCTGCTGATGGCTTCTGAGTAACATGTTTTTCCAGGCATTGAGCTGTGTATTGAGTAGATTTTCAACCTTGTGGGCATCTTCCACGGCCAGGTTGACTTTGTTGAGAATACTGCTGCTCTGTTCCAGGCTCTTTTTGTAGAAATTTAACGAATAAAAGCTGATAGCTGCGAGAACCACGCAGATAGAGATAAACAGCATTAGCAATTTCGTTCTGATATTCATTTAAAGGAATCTACGGCAAAATAAAGTTGCTGGTTATTGTGCTGGAAACTTTCAATCGCTGATTTGCCTGCGTCACTGCTTATCCAGGTTATGAAATCACCGGCAGCCACGGTGTTGGTTGCACTATGTTTTTCTGGATTAACCATAACAACACTGTAGGGGTTCGATAGGTTATCAGGATCTTCGATGAGTATCTTGAATGACGGGCCATGACGAACGACAAAAGTTGCCCGGTCAACCATAATATATGCCTGTTGTTTTTCAGCAGTTTTGAGACTTTCAGCCATACCGGAACCGGTTTCGATATACCAGTCTTCGCCGACTGGGTCGTAATCCAGTTTTTTCCATAAGGAAATTTCTTTTTTATTGGTGCCGGAGTCATCAGCACGTGAGATGAAGGTGGCGTTGCTGTCGCTAATTTTTTTCAGAGCTGCCAGCACATCTGCTGAGTCAGCGATTTTTGCCGGGTCGTGCTTCGGGCCGGCAATGACAAAGTCATTTCTCATGACAGTGTGATGGTTGACACCGAAGCCTTCTTCAACGAATCTCATTTCAGAAGCCGGTGAATGTACCCAGACTACGTCTACAGCGCCGGTTCTGCCCAGCCTCAAGGCCTTGCCGCTGCCGACAATGCTCACATCAACTTCATACGGATGCTTTATTTTAAAATGCGGCATCAGATAGGTAAGCAAACCCGAGTTTTCAACAGATGTGGTTGTCGCCAGGCGTAAGGTGTGACTCGATTCAGCCAAGGCAGGATTGATGCTGAGCAGAAAAGACAAACAGAATCCTTTGATTAACTTGAGATATAGCATTTCCATGCCCCATGGGATTTAGAAAAACGGCTTATTAGTATTCATTTCGTCAATGTTATTAATAACTTGAGTATAGTAATGCAATAATTCCATTGATTGATCCACTATAAACCATGACGACTTTGCAAGCTAAATCAAATATGTGAGTATCAATGGGAATTTGAACAGAAATTAATTCATATAAAAGGTAACCCCTATGAAAGAAATAATCAGCACAGACAAGGCGCCACAGGCGATTGGTACCTATTCCCAGGCCGTCAGGGTGGGCAGCACTGTCTACCTGTCCGGCCAGATTCCACTGGTGCCGGAAACCATGGAGATTGTCAAAGGTGATATCGAAACCTCCATCAGGCAGGTTTTTGACAACCTGACTGCCGTTGCCAGAGCAGCCGGTGGAGATCTGTCCGACATAGTGAAACTGAATATCTTTCTTACCGACCTGTCTAACTTTCCGCTCGTCAACCAGGTCATGGCAGAATACTTTGCAGAGCCTTATCCGGCCCGGGCGGCGATAGGCGTAGCGGCGTTGCCTAAGGATGCAGGGGTGGAAATGGATGGCATAATGGAACTGGGCTGAACTCGTCGTTTGGCACAATTCTTTGTTATAAACTCATTTCATGATGCTCATTTATTAGACATAAACCCCGCTCATGAAATGAGCTTATGCCTCGAGTTGCGCTCTGCCCACTTTCTCGATCCTAACCTGTCACCTTGAGTGCAGGGAGAGGTCTTAACTACCGGAAACCGTCACAACGACCTTGCGATGATGTGCATGAGTACGATGCTCCCAGAGAAAAATGCCCTGCCAGATTCCAAGGGCCAGGCGCCCGGCACCGACGGGTATGGTCATTTCCATGTTGGTTAATATGCTGCGAACATGAGCGGACATATCGTCCGGGCCTTCATCCGTATGTCTGAACATCGGACTGCCATCCGGCACGTTTTCAGCCATGAATGTTTCAAGGTCAGAGCGTACAGTCGGGTCTGCATTTTCACAAAGAATCACAGAGGCACTGGTGTGCTGAACAAACACATGACACAGGCCGGTGGTGATGCCACTTTGACTGACTGCTTCAGCAATATCCTGCGTAATGTTGCTGGTACCTCGGCCTCTCGTATGAAATTGCAGGGTTTCCTGATAAATTTTATTCATTTTCAACGCAAAAATAATTTTTATGCCTAACAGTGAGCATAACACTGTCGAGTTCGTTCCTGTAACACGCCTGAAAGGCGTTGGTCCCAAAGCCAGGGAAAGGCTTGAGAGGCTTGGTATTTTCTCAGTGCAGGACGTGCTGTTCCATCTGCCGCTCAAGTACCAGGACCGTTCCAGAGTGGCACCCATGGGATCCGTCAGTCCGGGCATGCAGGTTGTGGTCGAGGGTATTATTGATCATAGTGAGGTCCGTTTTGGTCGCAGGCGATCTTTACTGGTACATATTTCAGATGGCACCGGCAGTCTGATTTTACGATTTTTTCATTTTTCCAATGCCCAGAAGGCCAACCTTGCAAAAGGTATTGCATTGCGATGTTTCGGTGAAATCAGAAAAGGTCAGCAGCGCTATGAAATGGTACATCCTGAGTACGAAGCGGTAATCGAGTCAGCCGAGACGTCTGCCCAGACGAGTCTGACGCCGATTTATCCAACTACTGAAGGTATGCATCAGTTAACCTGGCGTGCTCTGATCGAACAGGCGCTGAACATGCTGGATAACAGGCAATTAAGTCTGCATGAGTTGCTGCCAGTTAAAATTCAACAGCAATTATCCTATCCGACACTCAATGATGCACTGTCTTTCTTACATCGCCCGCCAGCATCGACCAATCTCAATGTGTTGTTGCAGGGAGAGCATCCCTCCCAGCAGCGCCTGGTATTTGAAGAATTGCTGGCTCACCAGGTCAGTCTCAGGCAGATGCGTTACCGCCATAAGGAGCATAGTGCGCCAGTATTGAAAAGTGAACAGCATTTACAAAACGCCTTTCTTGAACAACTGGCGTTTGAATTAACCGGTGCCCAGCGAAGAACGATTCAGGAAGTGGTTGCTGACCTGGGGAATGCTCATCCGATGATGAGACTGGTTCAGGGCGATGTTGGCAGCGGTAAAACCGTGGTGGCTGCAATGGCTGCACTGCAGGCTATAGCTGCCGGTTACCAGGTAGCGCTAATGGCGCCAACCGAATTGCTGGCGGAGCAACATTTAAAAAACTTCAGTCAATGGTTTTCTGCCCTGCAAATTCCGGTAGCCTGGCTGACTGGCAAGATCAAAGGTAAGGAAAGAAAAAAACTTCTCGAAGCGGTTGCTGATGGCAGGGTGCGCCTACTGGTGGGTACACATGCCCTGTTTCAGGATGAAGTCCGTTACCATAGGCTTGGACTGGTCATTATTGATGAACAGCATCGTTTCGGAGTGCATCAACGCCTGGCTCTAAAACAGAAAGCGGATAACCTTGTGCCTCACCAACTGGTGATGACGGCTACGCCCATTCCCAGAACCCTGGCGATGACAGCTTTTGCCGATCTTGATGTTTCGGTGATTGATGAATTGCCGCCTGGAAGAACGCCGGTAACCACCGTTGTGATCGCAGATTCACGCCGTGAGGAAGTTATTGGCCGGGTCAGGGATGCCTGTCTTGCTGGCC